>SLSQ01000018.1 GCA_007130355.1 Trueperaceae bacterium | reverse complement strand
TGGGACGTGAGCGGCGACGGATACGACGCCGACGGCGACGCCACCTTGCGCACCCACGACGACTCGGACTCGGACGACCCCCAAGCGGCCGAGGCCGTCCGCGACCTGGCCCGCACCGCCGCACTCTGCAGCACGGCCGGCTTCTCCACCGGCCCGGACGGCCGCCGAGTCCTCTCGGGCGACCCGACCGAGGGCGCGATCCTCACCCTCGCCGACAAGCTCGGCGCGCGGGAACCGGCCGGCGCGAAGCGCGTCGCCGAACTGCCGTTCGAATCGGAGCACGGCTACGCCGCCGCGCTGGTACGCGACCCGGACGGCCGCAAGTGGATCGCGATGAAGGGCGCGCCCGAAAAGGTCCTGGCTCGCTGCAGCCACGAGTCGGTCGCGGTCGGCGAGGTCGAACTGGACCCAGGTGCCTGGACCGCCCGCCTCGACGAACTCACCGGCCAGGCCTACCGCGTGCTCGCCGTCGCGTACAAGGAAGTCGCCAGCGCCGAAGGGGGGGAGGACCCGACCCTCGACCATGCCGACGTGCAGGACGGGCTGGTCCTGCTGGGCGTGGTCGCGATGTTCGACCCCCCGCGCGAGGAGGTCGCCGGCGCGATCGCGTCGTGCCACCGGGCCGGGATCGGCGTCAAGATGATCACCGGCGATCACGCCCGCACCGCCGAAGCGATCGCCGAGCGGCTCGGCATCGGGAGCGGCGCGCAAGCGCTCACGGGCGCCGATCTCGACGCGCTCTCCGACGAGGAGTTGGACCGCGCGGTCGCCGAGCGCGACGTGTTCGCCCGCACCAGCCCGGAGCACAAATTGCGCCTGCTCGAGGCGTTGCAGCGGCGCGGCGAGGTGGCGGCGATGACCGGCGACGGCGTGAACGATGCGCCCGCCCTGAAGCGCGCCGACGTCGGCATCGCCATGGGCGTGAAGGGATCCGAGGCGGCCAAGGACGCCAGCGAGATGGTCCTCGCCGACGACGACTTCGGCACCATCGCCGCCGCGGTGGCGGAGGGCCGCACCACCTACGACAACCTCAAGAAGACGATCCTGTTCATGCTGCCCACCAACGGCGCCGAGGCGCTGGTGGTCACCACCGGCATCCTGGTGGTCCTGGCGGAGCTGCCGATCACGACCGTGCAGATCCTGTGGGCGAACATGATCACCGCCGTCACCCTGGCGTTGGTGCTGGCGTTCGAGCCGGCCGAGGCCGACGTGATGGGCCGCCCGCCACGCGACCGGAACGAGCCGCTGCTCGGCGGCTACCTGGTCGCCCGCATCGCCTACGTCTCGGCTCTGATCGGGGGCGCGACGTTGGGGGCGTTCTTCCTGGCGCTGGGCGCGGAGATGTCGCTCGAGCAGGCCCGGACGGTGGCGGTGAACGTGCTGGTCGCGGGACAGGGGTTCTACCTGTTCAACACGCGGGTCCTGAGCGGTTCGGTCCTGAGCGGCGGCCGCCTCCTGGCCAACCGGACCGCCCTCTACGCCGTCGCAGCCCTGATCGCCATGCAGGCGGCGTTCACCTACGCCCCCTGGTTCCAGACCTGGTTCGGAACGGCCGGCATCCCGGCCGTCGCCTGGCTCCCGATCCTGGCCACCGGCGCGAACGTGTTCGTGATCGTCGAACTCGAGAAGCTCGTCACGGCACGCAGGCGGGCACGGGCGAAAGTGCGGGAACGGGAGCGCGGGCGGCAGGGCGCTTGAGCGCGAGGGCGGCGGGCGAGCGTGCTCGGGACCTTCACCGATCCGCAGCGCACCGACCCGCCGCGCTCACGCCGCCCGCCGCGCCACCTCCTCGCGCACGACCGGCGCCACCTTCGTCCCCAGCAGCTCGATGCAGCGCAGCACCTGGTCGTGCGGCATCGATCCGACCGTGGCCTGCATCAGCACGCGCCCGTGCCCGAACGCCTCGTGCTGCCGGAGGATCTTCTCGGCCACCCGGTCCGGGTCGCCCAGCAGAAGCGCCCCGTCCGGGCCGGCGTCGCGTCGCACCTGCGCCTCGCCGTACGGCGGCCAGCCGCGCTCGCGGCCGATCCGGTTCATGACCACCGACGCGGCCGGCGTGAAGCGGCGGATCGCCTCTTCGGCCGTGTCGGCGACGAAGCCGTGCAGGTTCAGGCTGAGCGGCAACGCGTCCGGATCGTGCCCACCGCGGCGGGCGCCCTCGCGGAACAGGTCCCGGAGCGGCACGAACTGCTGCGGATCGCCGCCCAGGATCGCCAGCGCCAGGCCGAGGCCCAACGCCCCGGTCCGGAACGCCGAGCCCGGGGTGCCGCCGACCGCCACCCAGATCGGCAGGCGCTCCTGCACCGGCCGCGGGAAGATCGCGGCGTCGCGCAGCGGCGGGCGGTGCTTCCCGTCCCAGGTGACGACCGGCTCGTCGCGAAGCCGCATCAGCAGCTGCAGCTTCTCGGCGAACAGCTCGTCGTAGTCGTTCAGGTCGTAGCCGAACAGCGGGAACGACTCGACGAACGAGCCACGACCGGCCATGATCTCGGCCCGACCGTTCGAGATCAGGTCGATCGTCGCGAAGCGCTGGAACACCCGCACCGGATCGTCGGAGCCGAGCACGGTCACGGCGCTGCTCAGGCGGATCCGTTCGGTCCGGGCGGCCGCGGCGGCGAGAAGCGTCTCGGGGGAGGAGGCGAGGTACTCCTCCCGGTGGTGCTCCCCGAGCGCGAACATGTCGAGCCCGACCTGGTCGGCCAGCTCGATCTCCTCGAGCAGCTCGCGAATCCGCTGCTGCGGCGGTCGGGACCGTCCGGTCTCCGGATCGGGCGTGTTCTCGACGAATCCGTACAGGCCGATTTCGAACGGGGCGCTCATGGGCCGCAGCCTACGCACGGTCGCCCGCACCCGGCGTCGCGGGGCACCACGACGTCGGCGTTCGCGCGATTCGCCCATTGACGCCTTGAGCCGTCGGAGGGTCGAAAATAGCAATACTCCCGTGCATACGATCCGGATGCGCGTCGTGCACGTGAACCCGGCGACATATTCCGCATATGCGGTCAAAACACGGTCCCTGACGGCTTAAGGCGACAACGGACGATTCGAGAAGGCGAGAAACGACGTCGCTAGCCGAAGCGCGGCCCGGATCGCGGCCCGGGTCGCGTCCGAAATCAT
>SLSQ01000031.1 GCA_007130355.1 Trueperaceae bacterium | reverse complement strand
TCGAGCAGTTCGTCGAGGGTCCGGACCCGGCCGCCGCCCAGCGTCGAGGAGACGCCGTCGGTGGCGAGCAGTCCGGTCAGGAACGAGAGGGCCCGCTCCGCCTCCTCGACCCGCTCGGCGACGTGCAGCACCGCTTCCCAGCCGCTCGGCAGGTAGGCGACCAGTTCGAACGCGTCGGGCGGGACCGTACCGGCGTCGATCGCGTCGGCCGAGGCGTCCTCGGGGAACACGTCGACCAGCTCGATCGCCTCGGCGGTCTGCAGGTTGATCAGTTTGTCGTCCAGCGTGCGGATCCACATGTCGGCCCCGCCCCTCCTTCGGGCGCGCTCATGCTACCCCGGCCGCGGGCGGACCTCGCGGGTGGCATGCTGGACCGCATGAAGATCGACCGGATCGAACTGCACGAGCTGCCGATGCGCCTGAAGTTCCGCTTCCAGACCAGCTTCGGCGCGGAGCAGGACCGCCGCATCCTGCTCGCGATCCTCCACGCGGACGGCCTCGAGGGATACGCCGAGTGCGTCGCCGGCGAGTGGCCCGGCTACGCGTCGGAGACGACCGACACCGCCTGGAGCGTGCTCACCGGCGTGCTGGCCCCGCGCCTGGTGGGACGGTCGTTCGCCACCCCCGACGCGCTGCTGTACGCCGTACGCGACGTGCGCGGGCACGACATGGCCGTCGCCACGGTCGAAATGGCGTTCTGGGACCTGCAGGCCAAAGCTTGGGGGGTGCCGCTGTGGCAGGCGCTCGGGGGTCGGAAGCGACCGATTCCGGTCGGAATCTCGATCGGCATCCAGGAGAGCCTCGAGGCGACCGTGGACGCGGCGCTTCGGGGCGTGGCCGAGGGGTACCGGCGCGTGAAGCTGAAGATCGCGCCCGGTTGGGACGTCGCGCCGGTCGCGGCGGTGCGCGAGGCGCTCCCCGAGGTGCCGCTCACCGTCGACGCGAACAGCGCCTACCGGCTGGCCGACGCGCGGCGCCTGCGCGAACTCGACGCGTTCGGGCTCGACTACCTCGAGCAGCCGCTGGCGCACGACGACCTGATCGACCATGCCGAGCTGCAGCGGCAACTGGCCACGCCGATCTGCCTGGACGAGTCGATCCACTCGCCGCAGGACGCCCGCAAGGGGCTGCAGCTGGGCGCCGGCCGGATCCTGAACGTCAAGGTCGGCCGGGTGCGCGGCTTCCGCCAGGCGCGCAAGGTGCACGACGTGGCCGAAGCGTTCGGAGCGCCGGTCTGGTGCGGCGGGATGCTCGAGGCGGGCGTGGGGCGGGCGGCGAACCTGCACCTGAGCACGCTCGACGGCTTCGTCCTGCCGGGCGACACCAGCAGCGCCAGCCGCTACTGGGAGCGCGACCTGATCCACGAACCGCTCGAGGCCGTGGACGGCCTGCAGCGCGTGCCCGACGCCGGTCCCGGCCTGGGCGTGACGTTGGACCGGGACTGGATCGAGGGGCGGACGGTGCGGAGCGAGACGCTCCTGCCGTGAGCGCGTGACCCCGGGATCCGCGGCCGCGCCGTGGCGATGCGAGGCGATGCGCCGAGGCGAGGGGCGCGGGTGAACCCGCGCCGATGACGTTCGTCCGTCGTGCCGCGACGCCGCACGCTGTACGCTGGTTCCACGGTCGCTGCCCGGGGACCCCGAACGATCGACGCGCCGCCGAGCCGACGCCGCGTCGCTACGCGAAGGGAGGCCCGCCATGTTCCACGTCACCGCACGCGCCTGGCTGATCGCGTACCTGATCCTCGTCACCCTGCCGCTCTGGCTGATGATGATCCGTCCCACGCCGCCCGCCCGACCGTTCCTGGTCGAGGCGTCGCTCGCCCTCGGCTTCGTCGGACTGATCCAGATGGCGCTCCAGTTCGCGTTGATCGCTCGGTTCCGCGGCCTCACCGCGCCGCTCGGCATCGACACCATCCTGCGGCACCACCGCCGCATCGCCGCCGTAGCGCTGCTCTTCGTCGCCGCCCATCCGGTGATGTTGGCGCTGCACGAACCCTCCCTGTGGGCGGCGTTCGATCCGTTCGGCGGTTCGTGGGCCAACCGGACCGGCGCTTGGGCGCTGTACGGGTTGGTCCTGCTCGCACTGCTGTCGGTGGGGCGCAAGACGCTGCGCCTCTCGTACGAGGCGTGGCGCGTGTCCCACGCCGTTCTCGGCATCGCCACCATCGTCCTCGCGCACGTGCACCTGAACCTGGCCGGGCGCTACACCGACGTCCTGTGGAAGGAGCTGGTCCTGATCGCGATCACGCTCCTGGCGGTCTCCGGCTTCGCCTGGCTGCGCCTGATCCGCCCCGCGCTCGCGAAGCGCCGACCGTACCGGGTCGCGCGCGTCCACGAGGAGGCGGGCGACGTCTGGTCGGTCGATCTGGAGCCGGACGGCCACGACGGCTGGCGGTTCGAACCGGGGCAGTTCGCCTACCTGACCCTCGGGCCGAACCCGTACACCCTGGACGAGCACCCGTTCTCGTTCTCCACGAGCGGCGAACGGTCCGCCCGCGACGGGCGGGTCGGCTTCGCGATCAAGGAGCTGGGCGACTTCACCCGCCGGATCGGCGATGTACCGGTCGGTACCGTCGCGCACCTGGACGGCCCGCACGGGTCGTTCACCCCCGACCGGCACCCCGCGCCCGGCTACGTGCTGATCTCGGGCGGGATCGGGATCGCCCCGATGCTGTCGAAGATCCGCACCCTTCGCGATCGCGGCGACCCGCGTCCGGTGCTGCTGATCCACGGCGAGAAACGCCTCGAGGACGTGCCGTACTTGGGCGAGCTCCGGGCGTTGGAGCGCGAGATGCCGCTCGACCTGGTTCTCAGCCTCGAGGAGCCGCCCGAAGGCTGGGACGGCGAACGCGGCTTCATCGACGAAGCGATGCTGCGCCGCCTGTGGCCGGACGAACGATTCCGCCGGACCGTGTTCGTGTGCGGACCGAACCCGATGATCTCCGCCGTCGAGTCGGCGCTGCGCCGCATCGGCGTTCCCGACGAGGACGTGCACGCCGAACGTTTCGACCTGGTGTGACTCCGCTCCGCCGGACCGGAGTCGCCCCGAGAGGAGCCCGACCATGGACCACCGAGGAACCGCACCCGTCACGCTCGTGATCGCCCTCGCCCTGATCCTCGCCGCCGGCCTGTTCGGCTGGCTGCGG
>SLSQ01000173.1 GCA_007130355.1 Trueperaceae bacterium | reverse complement strand
CTCGTCGCGGGCGGGGTGCTCGGGCGGGAAGTTCAGCGCGCCGAAGTTGTAGTGGTCGGTCTCGAGCTCGGGGCCGGTGACCACCTCGTAGCCGAGCGATCCGAACACGTCCAGAAGTCGGTTGGTGACCTTGGTGAGGAGGTGCAGGTCGCCGACGGGGCCGGACGTGCCGGGCAACGTCACGTCGACCCGTTCGGCGGCCAACCGCCGCGCCAGCTCGGCCCGTTCCAACTCCTGGCGCCGTTCCTCGACGAGGCGTTGCACCTCGGCCTTGACGCGATTGATGCGGGCGCCCTCCTCGCGCCGCTGCTCGGGATCCATGGCGCCCAAGCCCTTGAGGCGGCTCGTGATGCGGCCCTTCTTGCCGAGCCAGCGGACGCGGACGTCCTGCAGGGCGCGCAGGTCGTCGGCCGCCTCGATCTCGGCGCGAGCTTCGTCGGTCATCGGTCTCCTCCTCGGCGCGCGTGCGCGCTGGGGACCGGTCCGGACCGTGCGGGCCGCCCGCGGGCGGGCGTGGGGCGGGCGACGCCCGCTTCGGGTCGCCGACCACGAAAAAGCCGCGGCCCCCGAGGGTCGGGGCGGCGGCGGCGCGACGCGGGTCGGGCCCGCGCCGCTCAGGCGAAGAGGAACGCAGCGGTCCGGGCCGGTCGCGTCATGCGGCGTAGCGTAGCCCCGGGCCGCCGGAGCGTCAAGAAGCGGGGGCGTCGTCGCCGGCGGAACGGTAGAAGCACGCCTCGCGCGGCCGATGCACGCCGAGTACCTGCTCGCACACGAATCCTTCCCAGCTCGCGCCGGCCACGGGGTGCCCGAGGAGGTCGTCGGTCGATCCGATGTCCGAAATGGCGTGCAGCAGTCCGGAGGCGCGCAGGTACGCCTTGGGCGAGCGGACGAGCCGTTTCCCGAGGTTCGCGTGGTACGGCTCCAATCGGCGCGCGAGGTGCGACGGGCGTTCGAGGTCGAGGTGGTCGACGTCCCGCTCGGACCTCGACGCGAACGTGCGAGCGAGCGTGGTCTTCCCCACCTGCCGCGGCCCGAGCACGGCCACGACGGGAAACCGTCGGAGCGCACGTGCGACTTCGGCCTCGGCACGTCGCTCGATCATCCTTGCAGAATGAACACTGAGTGTTCCATTTGCAGGGATCGCGACGCCGACGTCCTCGGTCAGTTCGCGTCGCTCGACCCGCTCGGGAACAGCAGGTCCTCGTCGCTCCGGAACACGTCGCAGAACCAGACGCCGCGGTACGGAACCGGGTCGGGGACCAGCTCCTTCGGCAGCCGTCCGGCCGGCCACGCCTCCGCCGCCTCCCGGTCCGGGAACGGGCCGACCAGGGCGACCTCGCCCGCCCAGGCGTCCGGCGCGGTCGGCAGCATCAGCTCGCGGCGGGTGCCGCGAAGGTCGTTCACGGTCCGGAAGAAGGCGTACGCCGCCCCGTACTCGGCGCGGGCGACCAGGTCGGCGGCGGCCTCGTCGAAGCGGGCGAACGCCTCGGCGTCGAGCGGCGGGAACGCCAGCAGCCGTTCCGGACCGGCGTCGGGGGCCGGCACGCGGTAGATCGAGCGCTCGGGGAACGCGTCCCACACCAGTCGGGCGGCGGCGTCGGCCAGTTCGGGCGAGACGGTGGCGATCTCCTCGGCGTTCAGCATCCGGTAGGCGTCCGGATCGTCGCGCTTCAGAGTCTCGAGGTCCATGCCCGCCCGCTCGGCCCGCCGCCGCGCCAGGGCGCTCGGGACGTGGTAGGCGAGGTCGTCCGGCACCGCTCCGTCGGGGGCGGTGCGGTCCGGGGCGGCCCCGTCCGGGGTCGGGCGGTCCGGTCCGCCGTCGCGGGACGCGCTCACGACGCCACCGCCCGCCGCACCGTCTCCTGCTCGATCTCCGCTTCGGCCGCCTCCGCCTCGGCCGCGTCGACCACCGTGCCGCGCGCCACCTCCGCGAACCGGTCGGGAAGCGCCGGCGCGTCCAGCAGCTGCGCCAGCGCCCGCATCAGGCGCAGGTAGTGGCCGTAGCGGGCGTTCTCGCCCATCAGGCCCAGGCGCCAGATCCGACCGGCGGTCGGCCCGAGTCCTCCGGTGACGCTGATCGCGTGCGCCTCGCGCAGGGCGCGGCGGATGCGCGCCTCGTCCAACCCGGCGGGCGGCAGGAGCGCCAGCACCGTCGGAAGCCGGTGCGGCTCGGCGACGTACGGCCGGAACCCCTCCGGACCGAGCGCCGCCAGCACCGCCGCCCCGAGCCGCCGCACCCGCGCCTCGCGCACCTCGATTCCCTCCTCGAGCGCCGCCCGGATCGCCTCGCCGGTGGCCCAGTGCAGCTGCACCGGAATCGTGTGGTGGTACGCCCGCGCCCCGTCCGGATCCCAGTACGCCCGCATCGACGGCAGGTCGGCGTACCAGGTGGTCACCGGCTCGGTGCGGGCGTCGATCGCCTCCATCGCGCGGCGGCCGACCGCCACCGGCGCCAGCCCGGGCGGCGCCGAGAGGCACTTCTGCGACCCGGTATAGGCGTAGTCGACGCCGAGCTCCTCCATCGCGAACGGCATCATGCCGACCGTCGTGACCGCGTCGACCGACAGCAGCGCGCCGTGCGCCCGCACCACCGCGGCCAGCTCCGTCATCGGGTTCAGGACGCCGGTGCTGGTCTCGCCGTGCACCAGCGCGACCACCTTCGGGTCGAACGCCTCCGTCGCGCGGCGCAGATCCTGCGGGTCGATCGGAGCTCCCGGCTCGGCCGTGACGACCCGCACCTCCGCACCCAGGCGCCGCCCCATCGACGCCATCCGGTCGCCGAACACGCCGTTCGAGGCGACCAGCAGGCGTTCGCCCGGCTGCAGCAGGTTGGCCAGCCCCGCCTCCATCCCCAGCGACCCTGTGCCCGCCAGCAACGCCGCGAAGGCGTCCGGCTCGGCGCCGTAGAGGCTGCGCAGGTCGCGCACGATGCCGTCGTTGTAGGCGAACACTTCGGGGTCCATGTGGCCCCGCATCGGCCACTGCATGGCCGCCAGGGCACGGGGGTGGATCGGGGTGGGGCCGGGCGTGAGCAGCAGAACCGGACCGGTAGGGCGCATCGGACTCCTAACGCAGGCGCGGGCGCGGTGGCGCGCGGCCGCGGATGCGCGGCACCGTACCCCGGCCGGCTCGGGCGCGGCAAGGCCGCCGGTCG
>SLSQ01000336.1 GCA_007130355.1 Trueperaceae bacterium | reverse complement strand
GGGAGCGGGCGTGCGACGGTCGGCGCAGGGGGTCGCCACGGCGGGTACCATGATGCGAGATCCGCATCGAACACGCGCCCGTCGCGGCCCCCCGGAGGGTTCCGTGCGGCGCGAGAGGAGCGAAGATGGCCGTCCTCCAGCCGACCGACCGAAGCGCCGCCCGAGCGGGAGGAGACGGCGTTCGGGTCAACGACTTCTCGCTCGTCGTCGCCACCGCCAACGGAACCGGTTCCCAGACCGCCAACCTCGCCCTGCTCCGGAGCATCTTCCTGCAGGGCGTTCCCGTGCACGGCAAGAACGTCTTCCCCTCGAACATCCAGGGGCTGCCAACCTGGTTCCACATCCGTGCCAGCGCCGAGGGCTGGGTCGCGCGACAGGCGCCGGAGATCGTGGTCGCGTACAACCCTCGGACGTTGCACGAGGACGTCGCCGTCGTCCCGGAGGGGGGCGTGCTCCTCCTCGACGACGGACTGCGTGGAGCCCCCGAACGGGACGACGTCACGACCTACCGCGTGCCCGTCGCCGAACTGATGCGCGACGTCGACGCCAAACCCACGCTCAAGACCTACCTCGCGAACATGACCTACCTCGGCGTCCTCGCCTGGCTGCTCGGGCTGCCGCTCGACGTCGTCGAACGCGCCCTCCTCAAGCAGTTCTCCGGGCGGCGCTCGCTCGTCGACGCGAACCTGCCGGTCGTCGCGAGCGCGTGGCGCTGGGCGGAGGAACGCCTCGAGAAGCGCGACCCCTACCGGATCGAACCGATGGACGCGACCCGCGACACGATGCTCATCACCGGCAACGACGCCGCCGCCCTCGGCAGCGTCGTCGGCGGGGTGACGCTCGCCGCTTGGTACCCGATCACCCCCTCCACCAGCCTCGTCGACGCGCTCGGAGCGCACCTCGAGGAGCTCCGTCCCGAACGTGAGGACGGTCGCGACTGGGCGATCGTCCAGGCCGAGGACGAACTCGCGGCGATCGGGATGGTGATCGGCGCGGGGTGGGCCGGCGCCCGCGCCATGACCGCCACGAGCGGTCCTGGGATCAGCCTGATGGCGGAGTTCGCCGGACTCGGCTACTTCGCCGAGGTGCCCGCCGTGGTCTGGGACGTGCAACGGGTGGGGCCGTCGACCGGACTCCCGACGCGCACGTCGCAAGGCGACGTCGCCTTCGCGCACGCGCTCGGCCACGGCGACGTGCGCCACCCGGTCCTGCTCCCCGGATCGGTCGAGGAGTGCTTCGAGTTCGGGTGGCGCTCCTTCGATCTGGCCGAACGGCTGCAGACGCCGGTGTTCGTACTCTCCGACCTCGACCTCGGGATGAACACCTGGATGGCGCCCCGCTTCGCCTACCCGGACGCGCCGATGGACCGCGGCAAGGTGCTGCGAGGGGACGCGATCCCGGACGACTTCGGGCGCTACCGCGACGTCGACGGCGACGGGGTGACGTACCGCACCGTGCCCGGGGACGCGAACGAACGGGGCGCCTGGTTCGGCCGGGGCACCGGGCACGACGCCGACGCGGTGTACAGCGAACGCGCCGAGGATTGGCGCGCGAACCAGGACCGGCTGCTCCGCAAGTGGGCCACCGCCCGCGAGCTGGTTCCGGAACCGGAGCTCGACGTCGTACCGGACGCGGAGCTGCTCGTGGTCTGCATGGGCTCGACGCGGTTCGCCGTCGACGAAGCCCGGGCGCGCCTGGAACGCCTCGGAGCCACCTTCTCGCTGATGCGGCTACGCGCGCTGCCGCTCGGACGCGTCGCCCGAGAGGCGCTCGAGACCCACGCCCGGGTCGTCGTCCTCGAGATGAACCGCAACGCCCAGCTGCGCGGCGTGCTCGCCGCCGACCTGCCCGAGGTCGCCCCGAAGCTCGCCTCGATCGCCCACCTCGACGGCCTCCCGTTCACGGCCGAGCAGGTCGCCGCATGGCTCAAGCCGCACCTCGGCCTGGACCGCGCACGCCTCGCGAAAGGAGCCGGCGCATGACCCGTCCCGCCGCCCGCCCGACCGCCCGCGTCCCGAACGCCGTGGGACTCGTGAAGAGCGACTACGGCGGGCTTCCGTCGACCCTATGCAAGGGATGTGGGCACAACGCCGTCGCCAACCAGATCGTCCAGGTCGCCTTCGAGCTCGGACTCCGACCCCACGAGGTCGTCAAGCTCTCCGGCATCGGCTGCTCCAGCAAGTCGCCCGCCTACTTCCTCGGACGCTCGCACGGCTTCAACGCGCTGCACGGGCGCATGCCGTCCGTCGCGACCGGGGCGCTGCTCGCCAACCACCGACTGCGGGCGCTCGCCGTCTCCGGCGACGGCGACACCGGGTCGATCGGCCTGGGCCAGTACAAGCACCTGCTCCGCCGCAACCTGCGGATGACCTACCTGATCGAGAACAACGGCGTCTACGGACTCACCAAGGGTCAGTTCTCGGCGACCGCCGAGGACGGGCTCGAGCTCAAGTACGCCGGCACGAACCCGTTCCCCGAGATCGACCTGTGCGCCGAAGCGATCGTGGCGGGGTGCGGATTCGTGGCGCGCGGGTTCGCCGGCGACGCGGCGCAGCTGCGCGCGCTGCTCAAGGCGGCGCTCGCGCACCGCGGCACCGCCGTCGTCGACGTGATCAGCCCCTGCGTCGCCTTCAACAACGACGACGACAGCCGCAAGAGCTACGGCTACGGACGGAAGCACGAGGTGCCGCTCCACGACATCGGATTCGTTCCGCCCCAGGAGGACGTGGTGATCGAGGACCACGAGCCCGGCGAGACCCGCATCGTCGAACTCCACGACGGCAGCCGCCTCGCCCTCGCCAAGCTCGAATCCGACTACGATCCGAGCGACCCGGCCCGCGCCCTCGCGCGCCTCTTCGCCGCGCGGGAGAGCGGCGAGATCCTCACCGGGCTGATCCGCTTCGACGGCGAGCGACCCTCCGCCGCCGAGGCGTTCCGGATCGGCGACGTACCGCTCGCGGAACGATCGGAACGCGACCTCCGGCCCGGGCGCGAGGCGTTCGACGCGGTGCTCGACCGGTACTGAACGGACCGGCGGACCCGCGGCGGACCCGGCCGGCTCAGGTCCGGGGCGCCCCGCCCGCATCCGTCGGCCCGTCCGGGCCCCCGGGCCCCGACCGTGCGGGCGCGACGGTCGCGTCAGGATCGCCGGGCGGCGCCGTGACGCGCGC
>SLSQ01000201.1 GCA_007130355.1 Trueperaceae bacterium | reverse complement strand
GGACCGGGGCCGTGGCGTGGTGGGCGATGGTGGACTCGAACCACCGACCTCGTCGTTATCAGCGACGCGCTCTAACCGGCTGAGCTAATCGCCCGCGCAGCGAACGGGAGTCTAGCACCCCCTCCAGGCGGGGTCAACGCCCAGCGTCGGTCGGCGCGGCCGGCCGCGCGGGGGGCGGCCCGTGCGGCTCCGTCCGGGACGCGGGCGGGACCGCCGGCGGATCCGGCGGCGGTCCCGCCGGAGCGAACGCGCCGAGCCAGACGCCGGCCACGACCACCGTCGCGCCACCCACCATCGTGAGGGTGACCGGCTCGGCGAGGAACAGCGCCTCGAGCGTCATGGTGGCGACGGGGAAGAGCACGAACAGGTACGACGAGGCGGAGGCGGTCCAACGCCGTACCACCGTCAGGACGCCGAGGAAGAGTCCGATCGAACCGAGCGTCACCAGGTAGGCCAGGGCCCAGGCGGCTTCGGGCCGGCGCGGGAGGCTCCAGCGTTCGCCGACGGCGGCCGACAGGAGGAGCAGGACCGTCGCCCCCGTGAGCAACGCCACGGCGTTCACGACCGCGGGGTGGTGCCGCTGCAACCGCTTTGCGAGGACGAAGCTCTGACCGACGCAGGCGACCGCGCCGAGCAGCGCCAGGAGCGAGCCGAGCGGAAGCGGGTCGCGTCCCGGTTCCGCCGTCAGCCAGGCGATCCCGGCGACGGCGACGACGCCGCCGAGGACGCTTCGGCCGCGGAGCGGTTCGAGGCGCTGGACGGCCGCCGCCAGCACGGCGGCGAGCGGCACCAGCGCCAGCACCACGGTGGCGACGCCGGCCGTGACGGTGAGGAGCGCGCCGTAGACGAGCGCGTAGAAACCGGCGACGCTGAGGACGCCGTAGCCGGCCATCGCGAGGAGGACCCGGCCGCGCGGAAGGGGGAGGCGCAGGAGGGCGACGAGGCCGAAGAAGCCGAGCCCCGCCAGCGTGAAGCGCAGTCCGGCGCCCCACAACGGCGGTAGCTCGAGGTTGCTGAGGCGCACGGCCAGGAAGTTGCTCCCGCCAAGCACGACGGTGAGGGCGAATAGCGCGAGCGTCCGGCCGTCGGGCCCCCGTGCCTGCGCGTTCATGACGCAGCATGCGCCTGGCCGCGGCGCCTGTCAAGCGGCGTGCGGGCCGCGGCGGACGGACGCCGCTGGAAGCCGGACGACCGTCGCCCGCGGAGCGGCGCGGGTAGCATGCCGGCATGGTCCACACCGTGCACCTCGCGAAACCCCGCGGCTTCTGCGCCGGCGTCGTGATGGCGATCCAGGCGGTCGAGGAGGAGGCGGACCGGAACCGTGCCGAAGGGCGCGGAGACCTCTCCGTCTACCACGCGATCGTGCACAACGACACGGTGGTCGAACGGCTCGAGCAGGAGCGTTCCGTGCACTTCGTCGAGGATCTCGACGAGCTCGAGGAGGTGCGCCACGAGGTCGAACGGGGCGGCGGCCGGCTGGAACCGACGGTGGTGTTCAGCGCGCACGGCGTCGCGCCGGCCGTGCGCCGCCGTGCGGCGGAGCTGGGCCTGACGACGATCGACGCGACCTGCCCGCTGGTGACCAAGGTGCACAGCGAGAGCGTCCGCTACGCGCGGGAGGGCTACCACATCCTGCTGATCGGCGACTCGACCGACCATCAGGAGGTGATCGGGACCTACGGCGAGGCGCCGGAGTCGACGACGATCGTCGGCGTCCTGGGCGCCTCCGAGAGCGATCCCGGCCTGCACGATCCGCGCACCGTCGAGGTGCCCGACCCGGACCGGGTGGCGGTCGTGACGCAGACGACCCTGTCGGTGGACGACACGAACCGGACGATCGAACTGCTCCAGCAGCGGTTCCCGAAGCTGGTGCGGCCCAAGCGGGACGACCTCTGCTACGCCACGAAGAACCGGCAGGACGCCGTGCGCACGATCGGCGCCCGGGTCGACGCGTTCGTGGTGGTCACGAGCACCGCGAGCAGCAACGGCATGCGCCTGCTCGAACTGGCCGAGCGCGAGGCCGGCCGCGCCTTCCGGATCGCTTCGGCGGCCGATCTCGACCCCGTCTGGTTCGACGGCGTGGGCGCGGTCGGCGTGACCTCGGCGGCGTCGACGCCGGACGACCTGGTGCAGGAGGTCGTCGCCTGGTTCCAGGAACGCAACCCGGCGGTGCGCATCGTCGAGGAGGGCGAGTGGGAGGACATCGTCTTCCGGAAGCCGAAGCGGGTCCCGCCCCCCGCGTCCGCCCCCGCCGCCGACCGGTGAGCGGCCGACGGGGCACGGTGCGGCCGCTGTCGGTCGCGCCGATGATGGACCGTACCGACCGGCACTTCCGGCGCACGATGCGCCGCATCACGCGTCGGACCCTCCTCTACACCGAGATGGTGACGACCGGAGCGCTCCTCCACGGCGATCCGGAACGGCACCTCCGGCACCGGCCCGAGGAGCGGCCGCTGGCGCTCCAACTTGGCGGGGACGATCCGGAGGCGCTGGCGCGCTGCGCCCGCATGGCGGAGCAGGCCGGCTTCGACGAGGTGAACCTCAACGTCGGCTGCCCCTCCGACCGGGTCCAGCGTGGCCGTTTCGGCGCCTGCCTGATGGCGGAGCCGGAGCGGGTGGCGGAGATGATCGGCGCGATGCGGGGGGCGACGGCGCTGCCGGTGACGGTGAAGCACCGGATCGGGATCGATCATCGCGATCGCTACGAGGACATGCTCGCCTTCGTGGACCGGGTCGCCGAGGCCGGCACCGACCGCTTCACGGTCCACGCCCGCAAGGCGTGGCTGCAGGGTCTCAGTCCGAAGGAGAACCGGACGATCCCGCCGCTGCGGCACGACGAGGTGCGGCGGCTCGCTCGGGAACGCCCCCGGCTGGCGATCGAGACGAACGGAGGGTTCCGCGACCTGGACGCGGCGGCGGCGGAGCTGGCGCACGTCGACGCGGTGATGATCGGCCGCGCCGCCTTCGACGCGCCGATGACCTTCCGCGCCGCCGACCGCCGCTTCTTCGCCGCGCCCGGGCCCGACCCGTCCCTGCGCGAGGTGATCCACGGACTGGGCGCCGTGCTCGAGGAGGGTCTCGACGAGGGCGCGCCGCTCCGGACCCTGCTGCGGCCGGTGATCCCGCTGGTGCGCGGCGTGCCGGGCGCGCGCGCCTGGCGGCGGGTCCTGACGGAGGGCGCCG
>SLSQ01000307.1 GCA_007130355.1 Trueperaceae bacterium | reverse complement strand
ATGGCCGACGCCGCGACGGCGCCCGCCAGGAAGCGGACCGGACCGAGCGAACTCGCGAAGCAGGAGGAACGGACGGCGCTCTGGCTGCTGGCGCCGACCTTCCTGATCATCCTGGTCATCGCCTTCTACCCGCTGGGTCAGGTCTTCTACGAAAGCGTCCACCAACGCGAGTTCGCGGCCGGCGAAGCCGGCGAGTTCGTCGGCCTCGAGAACTACCAGCGGCTCCTCTCGGTCACCGTCCGCGAGCTCCCGCCGCAGCTCGACGAGGCCGGCGCCCCGGTGCTCCGCGACGGCGTCCCGCAGTACACCAGCTGGGTCCAGGTGCTACCGCGCGAGCCGTACCGCTACCGCTCCGTCACCCAGTTCGAGCTGTTCGGCACCCGCTACGTGCTCGGCGCGATCACGCCCGACTTCGTCCGGGCGGTCTGGGACACGCTCGTGTTCACGGTGGCCTCGGTCTTCATCGAGACGCTGCTCGGTCTGATCATCGCGCTCGCGCTCAGCGTGAAGTTCTTCGGCCGCGGCGCGATGCGCGCGGCGATGCTGGTGCCGTGGGCGGTGATCACCGCCGTCTCGGCCCGGATCTGGGAGTGGATGCTGCAGCCGACGCGCGCAGGCCTGTTCAACACCGTGGGCCAGGCGCTCGGTTTGAACGACGGATCCACGAACTTCTTCGGCGCGGCCGCCTGGCAGCTGCCGAGCATGATCATGATGGACGTGTGGAAGACCACGCCGTTCATGGCGCTCCTGCTCCTCGCCGGCCTCTCCACGATCCCCAAGGAGCTCTACGAGGCCGCCCGCGTCGACGGCGCCGGACGGATCCGGCAGTTCTTCTCGATCACGCTGCCCCTGCTGGCCCCGACCCTGGCGGTCGCCCTGATCTTCCGCACGCTCGACGCCCTGCGGGTGTTCGACATCTTCCAGGTGGTGCTCGGGCGGCAACGGTACTCGATGGCGTCGTACGCCCAGGACATGCTGATCCAGGTCCGCGACGTCGGCATGAGTTCCGCCGCCTCGGTGGTGATCTTCCTGTTGATCTTCGTGTTCGCCATCTTCTACGTCCGCGCCTTCCGGATGGACCAGTCATGAGCAAGCCCGTACGCGCCTGGCTCGGTCGGATCGGCTTCTTCGCGCTGATCCTGGTGATCTTCGTCTACCTCATGTTCCCGTTCTACTGGGCGGTCATCTCGGCCCTGAAGACGCAGTCCGAACTGATCCGCACCCCCGCCACCTTCTGGCCGGACACCGTCACGCTGCAGAACTTCCAGGCGGTGCTGAGCAACGACCGCTTCCTCCGAGCGTTGTGGAACTCCACCCTGGTGTCGGTGTCGGTCACGCTACTCAGCCTCTCGGTCGGCGCGTTCGCCGGCTACGCGCTCGGCAAGATGCGCTTCCGTGGCCGGACGCCGTCGCTGTACCTGATCCTGGCGATGACGATGTTCCCGCAGATCGCGGTCCTGGCCGGTCTGTACGCGGTGATCCGGGTCCTCGGCATGCCGGCGATCCCGAGCATGATCCTGTCGTACATGCTGTTCACGCTGCCGTTCACGGTCTGGGTGCTCACCTCGTTCTTCCGAGGGCTGCCGGTCAGCCTGCTGCAAGCCGCGCAGGTCGACGGCGCGAACATGATGCAGAGCTTCCTCTACGTCCTGCTTCCGCTCACGGCGCCCGCGCTGGTCACGACCGGCCTGCTGGCGTTCATCCAGGCCTGGAACGAGTACCTGTTCGCCCTCACCTTCACGCTCATCGACGAACCGTCGCGCACGGTACCGGTCGCGATCGCCCTGTTCTCGGGCCAGATCGCCCGTCAGGAACCGTTCGGCGAGATCATGGCGGCCGCCGTCATCGTCACCGTCCCGCTGGTCGCCCTGGTCCTGATCTTCCAGAACCGGATCGTCGACGGCCTCACCGCCGGCTCGGTCAAGGGCTGAGCCCGCCCGAATCCGCACGCCCCGTTCGCGGCCCACGCCGCACCGCACGCGCCCCCGCCCGCCACGGCCGGGGGCGCTACCCGTGCCGGTCGACGGCCGCGCGCAGGGCCCGCTCGATCTCGGGAAGCGCCTCCGGATTGGCCGCGCCCGGAAGCGGCCCGACCGGTTCGCCGTTCACGAGCGCGGCGAGGGCCCGCTCGATCACCTTGCCGCTACGGGTCCGCGGCAGGTCCGGCACCGCGACGATCCGTGTCGGCACGTGCCGTGGACTGGCCGCCGTTCGGATCCGGTCCCGCAGCCGTCGCTCCGCCTCCTGCGACCACGGTGCGCCCGGAGCGGGCACGATCAGCAGCCAGATCGACTCGTCGCTCCCCTCCCGCTTCGGAACCGCCGCGGCGTCGGCGACCTCGGCGGCGGCGACCGCCGGGCCGGTCACCTCGGCGCTGCCGATCCGCACGCCCCCCGGGTTCAGCGTCGCGTCGCTGCGACCGTGGTGGCGGAACCCCCCGCGCACGGTCCGTTCGATCCGGTCGCCGTGCGTCCAGACCCCGTCGAACCGTTCGAAGTAGGCGGCGCGGAAGCGCCGACCGTCCTCGTCGCCCACGAACCCGAGCGGCATCGACGGGAGCGGGGCGCGGCACACGAGCTCGCCGGCGCCCTCGTCGAGCGGCCGACCGTCCTCGCCGAAGACCGCCAGGTCGACGCCGAGCCCGGGGCGCTGCAGTTCGCCCGGGTGCACCGGCAGGGTCGGCACCCCGAGCAGGAAGCACCCCACGATGTCGGTGCCGCCGGAGATGCTCGCGAGGTGCAGGTCGCCCTTCACGTCGTCGTAGACCCAGCGGAAGCCGTCGCCTGCGAGCGGCGACCCGGTCGACGTCACCGCGCGCAGCGCCGAGAGGTCCGCCTCCGCCGGCCGGAACGGACCGCCGCTCGCCCGGTGCAGGTACCCCGCGCTGGTGCAGAAGTGCGTGACCCGGTCGTGCTCGGCGATCCGCCAGAGCCGTTCCGGTCCGGGCTGCACCGGCGATCCGTCGATCAGGACCAGCGTCGCTCCGACGCCGAGCGCCGCGACCTGCCAGTTCCACATCATCCAGCCGGTGGTCGTCGTGACCAGCACGCGGTCGTGCGGCCGCACGTCGAGATGGTACGCCTGCTCCTTCCACTGCGTCAGGAACGCCCCGCCCGCCCGGTGCCGAATCGCCTTCGGATCGCCGGTCGTCCCCGACGAGTAGAGGACGTACAGCTCCTGGTCGAACGGCAGGGGGCGCGTCTCCGGGCGGTCCCCCGCCTCCGCCTCGGCCGCGTGCGTCCACGCCTCCCAGCGACCGAACCCGTTCGGCGCCTCCGCCTCCGGCGCCCCCGCGACCGGCAGCGCAACCGCGGTCCGGACGGTGCCGAGCCGCGCGGCGAGCTCCTCGACCACCGACCGCCGATCGTGCCGGCGCCCGCCGTACCGGCTCTCGGGCGAGGCGAACAGCGCCTTGGGCCGCACCTGCGCGAAGCGGGCGGCGGCGGCTTCGGCGCCGAAGTCCGGACTGCCGCTCGTGAACCGCACCCCGTCCGCGGCGCACGCCAAAAACAGGGCGACCACCTCGGGCACGTTGGCGGCGTAGGCGGCGACGGTGTCGCCCGGTCCCACCCCGGCGGCGTGCAGCGCCGCCTGAACGCGGGCGACCTCGCGGCGCAGTCGGGCGCGGCTCCAACGGACCGCTCCGGCCCCCTCCGCGTGGGCGATCAGGGCCGGCGCGTCGTCCGCGACGCCTTCCGGGTCGAGCAGCCGGTCGACGACGTTCCCGGTGCCCCCCTCGAACCATCGGACGCGGTCGATCGGACCCTCCGAGCGGACGCGCTCCGGACGCCGGCGCCACGGGAACCAACGATCCGCCAACCAGCCCCAGAAGGCGTCCGGTTCCGCCACGCTCCAGGCGTGCAGGTCGTCGTACCCCGCCAGAGCGCGCCCGGCCGGCGCCGCGGCCTCGCGGATCGCGTGCGCCATTCGGGTCGCCTCCGCCCGCAGCGGGTCGGGGGTCCAGAGCGGCCGGTCGTCGCCTCGGTCGTCCACCGGGACCGACGGTACCGCGGGCGGCGGTAGCATGCGTCGGTGTTCCGACCGTCCGGACGTGCTCGAGCGACCGATCCGGCGCCCGTGTCGCCGCGCGGCCTCCGCGACCTCGGCCCGCTGCGGCGGCTCTGGGGCTACGCCCGGCCGTACCGCAGGCTCCTGGCCGGCGCGCTGATCGCCACCTTCCTGGCCGGACTGGTCCAGCTCGCCTTCCCGCTGCTGGCGCGCGAACTGTTCAACGACGCCTTCCGCGCCGCCGGCGGAGCGGAGACGCCCGGTCCCGGTCCGGGCGTGCTCGCCCTGATCCTGGTCGCGGCGTTCACGGTGCAGGCCGGCCTCAACTACCTGCGCGTCTGGTGGATGGGGATCGTCGGCGAGAACGTCGTGGCCGACGTGCGCCGTGCGGTGTTCGCGCACCTGCTCACGCTGGCGCCGGCGTTCTTCCTGCGACGGAAGACCGGCGAGATCACCTCGCGGCTCACCACCGACGTCGCCACCGTGCAGGGGCTGGTCTCGACCTCGCTGGCGCAGGTCGTGACGCAGGGGGTGACGCTGATCGGCGGCACGGCGGCGCTGCTGGTCCTCGACCTCCAGCTCACCGCCGTGATGCTCGCCGTCGTCCCCGCCGTGATCGTGTCCGCCGCCTTCTTCGGCCGCCGCCTGCGGAACCTGTCGCAGGAGGTGCAGGACGAGATCGGCGACGCCAACGCCGACGCCGAGGAAGCGATCGCCGGCATTCGCGTGGTCCAGTCGTTCACCGCCGAGGCCACCGAAGCGGACCGGTACGCCCGCGGCATCGACCGCGCGCTCCGGCGCGCGGTCCGGAGGGTCCGAATGCGGGCGGCCTTCGTCCCGAGCGTCACCTTCGCGATGTTCGCCGGACTCACCCTGGTCCTCTACGTCGGGGGGCAGCGCGTCCTGACGGGCGCGCTGGCGCCGGGCGACCTGATCGCGTTCCTGCTCCTGACCCTGTTCATCGCCGGTTCGGTCGCCGGCTTCACCGGACTCTGGGCCCAGCTCCAGGAAGGGCTGGGCGCCTCGCGCCGCATCTTCGAACTGCTCGACGAACGGAGCGAACTGCCGGTACCGGAGCGGCCGACGCCGCTACCGGAGCGTCCGGGGCACCTCCGCTTCGACGCGGTCGGCTTCGCCTACGCACCGGACGCGGAACCGGTGCTGCACGACGTGACGTTCGACGCGGCGCCGGGCGAGACGGT
Organism: Trueperaceae bacterium; assembly: GCA_007130355.1. Taxonomy (GTDB): domain Bacteria; phylum Deinococcota; class Deinococci; order Deinococcales; family Trueperaceae; genus SLSQ01. The sequence goes on along the minus strand of SLSQ01000307.1, from coordinate 7,064 downwards.
GGCGCTCGTCGGTCCGTCGGGGGCGGGCAAGAGCACCCTCGCCTCGCTGGTGCCGCGATTCTTCGATCCGACCGCGGGCCGCGTCACGCTCGACGGCACCGACCTGCGCGCCGTCGATCCCACGGCGCTGCGGGCCACCGTCGGCCTGGTACCCCAGGAGACGCTGCTCTTCTCCGGCTCGGTGCTCGAGAACGTGCGCTACGGCCGACCGGACGCGAGCGTCGAGGAGGCGCTGGAGGCGCTGCGCGCCGCGAACGCGCTCGACTTCGTGCGGGCCCTCGCCGACGGACTGGACACCCGGGTCGGCGAGCGCGGGCTGCGCCTCTCCGGGGGCCAGCGGCAACGGATCGCGATCGCGCGGGCGCTGCTGAAGGACCCGTCGCTGCTCGTGCTCGACGAGGCGACCTCGAGCCTCGACGGCGAGTCGGAGGCGCTGGTCCAGGAGGCGCTGCAGCGCCTGATGCGCGGCCGGACCAGCCTGGTGATCGCCCACCGGCTCGCGACGGTGGTGCACGCCGATCGGATCGTCGTGCTCGACCGCGGGCGCGTGGTGCAGGTGGGCACGCACGCCGCGCTGATCGCCGAGTCCGGCCTCTACCGGACGCTGTTCGAGACGCAGTTCCGCAGCGCCGCCGCGCCCGCCTGAACACGGCGGCGCCGGAACGTTCAGCGCAGGGCGGCCTCGAGCTCGACCGGGATCGCGAGGGTCCGCCCGATCGGACAGCCGTCCTTCGCGGCGGCGGCGTGGGCCTGGAAGGCGTCGGCGTCGAGCTCGGGCACGACCGCTTCGCAGGTCAGCACGATCTTGGCGACGCGGGCGCCGTCCTCCAGGTCGAGGTGCACCTTCGCCTCGGTGGCGACCCGGGTCGCGGGGTGGCCGTCCTTCGCCAGGGCGTTGGCGAGCGCCATCGAGAAGCAGCCGGCGAGGGCGGCGCCGAGCAGTTCCTCGGGGTTCGTGCCGGAGCCGGTCTCGAAGCGGGACGGGAACGAGTAGGCGGCACGGATCGCGCCGCTCTCGACCGAGACGGTGCCGGAGCCGGAGGGAAGGTCGCCGGTCCAGACGGCGTGCGCGGAACGTACGGGCATGCGGGTCCTCCTCGAGGCGAGTGCGTATCGCGGGCCCGGAATCGGACCGGGCACCGTCACGAATCGTATCCAGACCGACGTGGCGCGCACGTCGTCCGGCCGGGCCCGGCTCGGGTAGCGTCGGCGACGTGCGGACCCGACCGTTCCTCCTCCACCTCGGCGCGTTCCTGGTCGTCCTCGGCCTCGCCGCGTGGGCGCCGGCGCAGCAGGCGGCGACCGGCGAGCGGCCCGACGCGCCGACCGTTCCGGCCGCCGACCGCACGCCGATCGCCGCGCACGGGTTCGCCCGCTCGGTCGAGCTCGCCGAGCTCGATCGCCGTGGCGACGCCAAGGTAGCGGTCGCCGCCGACGCGGACGGTCCGGTCGCCCTCTGGGAGGACGGCCGCGGCATCGTGGCGCACCCCCTGCGTCCGAACGGCGCGCCGGTCCGGCTGCACGCGTCGCGCGGGGTGCGCGGCCTGCACGGCGGTGCGGCGGGCGGCACGGCCGTCGCGGTCTGGGCCGAGCGGGACCTGAGCGACGGATCGACCGCGCTCCGGGCGGCCTGGGGCGACGAGCTCCGCACCGTCGCCACCTTCGCGAGCGTGCCGCAGGTGCGGATCGTGGCCGGGACGGAGCGCCCGGAGCTGGTGACGGCGTCGCCGGAGGCCGGCGGCTGGACGATCGACCTGCACCGCTGGGGGGAGCCGCCGCTGCGGCTCGCCGACCGCGACCGCGAGGTGGCCGGTCTCGACGCCCTCCGTCACGAGGGGGGACTGCACGTCGCCTGGATCGAAGGGCGCACCGAGATCGTGCTCGGACGTGCCGATCCGGACTGGTCGGCGTACCGGGCCGAGCTCCCCTCCGGAGCGTCGGAGGCGAGCGGACCGGAGCGGCTCGGCGAGGCGTTGCGGACGCGGGACCTGGACGTGGCCCGGTTGGGCGTCTCCCCGGAGGGGGCGATCGAGGTCGCCTGGCCCACCGAGGCCGGGCTGGTGGCCGAGGCTGGCGGCGACCGACCGCCCCGGCCGCTGGGCGGCGGCGTGCTGCTCGGGCGTCCGGAGGGTCGTTGGACCTGGATCGACGACGTGCGCCTGCTCCAGGAACGGGAGGGGCGTACGGTGCCGGTGGCGCGGCTCCCCTCTCCGCCCGAACACGCCGTGGCCACCGCGGCGGCCGGGACCACCGCGGTCGTCTTCTCCGCCGGCCGCTACCTGGGCGGCGTCGCCGTTTGGGCCGCGACCGACGCCGAGCCGTACGTGCCCGCCTGGACCGAGCGGGTCGCCGTCGCCCTCGGCTGGGACCCGTGGCGGCCCGGCCAGGAGGCGGCGGGGCACCTCGCCGTCGCGACCCTGGCCGCGGTCCTGATCGCGGTCACGGTGGCGCCGATCTGGTGGGCGTTCGCCGCGCTGCTCGGCCGGCGCGGGATCGGCGGCGGACGCCGCCTCTGGCTCGAGGGTGGAGCGCTCGGGGTCGGTCTGATCCTCCTGCTGCTGCTCCTCTTCGTGCGCGGATCCGGCTTCGGACCGGCGGACGCCCGCGCCCTCGTCGGCGGTCCGCTCGTGTGGGCCGTCGCGGCCGGCGTCGGGTTGCTGGCGGCCCGGGGGGCGGTCGTTCGGCGCGACCTCGAGGCGACGATGGGGCGGCTCGCGGCGGCGTTCTCGGCCGGGTTCGCGACCGCCTGGGTGGTCGCGCTGCACGCGGCCCAGCCGTGGCTCCGGCTGCTCGCCTCGGCCGCCTGAACGGCGTCCGGAACCGACCGGACCGTGTGGTACCTTGGCGCGAAGGAGGCCACGTCCATGCGCTTTCAGCCCGGCGACCGCGTCGTCTACCCGTCGCAGGGGGCGGGCGTCGTCCAGGAGATCACCTCGCGCGAGGTCCTGGGCGAGACGCGGTCGTACCTGAAGATCGCCTTCGTGCGCGGGGACATGGAGGTCCTGGTCCCGCTCGAGAAAGGACGCGAGGTCGGCCTCCGGCCGACCGTCGATCCGGACGAACTCGAGCGCCTCGAGCGCGCCGTGCGCGACGCCGACCTGAACCTTCCGCAGCAGTGGCCGCCCCGCTACCGGGCCGAACAGGAGATCCTCGCCGCCGGCGACGCCTACGCCCTCGCGAAGCTGGTCGGAGTCCTCGCCAAGCGGGACGTCGAAAAGGGGCTCGCCGCGACCGAGCGGGACGTGATGGAGGCGGCCAAGGCCCTCCTGGCGAGCGAGTTCGCGCTGGTCGCGGACACCGACCTCCAGGGCGCGCACGAGCGCCTGGACGCGGTGCTCCGCGACCGCGTCCCCTGAGACCGGTCCGAGTGCCGACCGTGCCCACCACCCCGCCCGACCTCGGCTCGGCCGGACAGGTCCGCGACCTGCTGCGCCGGCACCACCTCACCCCGGACAAGGGGTACGGGCAGAACTTCCTGGTCGACCGCGCCGCGCTCCGCGCCGTGGTCGACGCCGGCGATCCGGGCCCCGACGACGTGGTGCTCGAGGTGGGGCCGGGGCTCGGCGCCCTCACCCGTGCGCTGGCGGAACGGGCCGGCCGCGTCCTCGCCCTGGAGCTCGACGGCCGCCTGCTGCCGGCGCTTCGCGAGACGACCGAGTCGCTGCCGAACGTCGAGGTCCGGCGCGCGGACGCGGTCCGCTTCGACCACGCCGAGATGCCGCAGGGCGCCCTGCTCGTATCGAACCTGCCGTACCAGGTCGCCACCGCGGTCGTCGGCGCGGCGCTCGCGTCCGGGCGCTACCGGCGGCTGGCGGTGCTGGTGCAGCGCGAGGTGGCGGAACGGATGGCGGCACGCCCGAACGATCCCGCCTTCGGTGCGTTCAGCCTCGTGTGCCGCCACTGGGCGGAGGTCCGGGTGGTGCGGCACGTCGCGCCCGGCGCCTTCCTGCCGCCGCCGAAGGTCGCCAGCTCGATCGTGCGGTTCGACGTGCGGTCGGACGCCCGCGACCGGCCGGAACTGTTCGCCCTGATCCGCAGCGGCTTCCGCCACCGGCGCAAGACGTTACGGAAGAACCTGACCGCCGCCGGCATCGACGCCGCCGCGGTCGTCCGCTCCCTGGACGCCCTCGGACGCGACCCGATGGTGCGGGCCGAGGCCCTCGAACTCGAAGAGTGGGAGCGGCTGGCGACCGAACTGGGCGTCGCGCCGCCGTACGGTATGCTCGCGGGCGCCCGCGCACGATCCCTGCGGCGCTCGAACGGGGAAGGGAGCGATGGCTGAAATCCTGGTGGTCGGCGATGCGACCGTCGACCAGATGTACTTCGTGGACGCCGTTCCCGAGTCGGGGAGCGAGACCACCGCGACGCGCGCCGTGATGGAACCGGGCGGCGCGGGCGGCACGCTCGCCACCGCCCTGGCGCGGCTGGGGAACGCGACCCGCATCGCGACGCGCGTCGGGACCGGCCCGTTCAGCGAACTGGCGCTCGCCAACGTGCGCGCCGCCGGCGTCGCTCCGGACCTGATCCAGGTCGACCCGGACCTGCAGACGAGCAGCGTGACGATCCTGGTCACGCCCGACACGCAGCGCACGATGATCACCGCCATCGGCGCCAGCCGGAACCTCGACGCCGCGGACCTCGACGCCGCGATCTTCGACGGGCTCGACGGGCTGGTGATGAGCGCCTACAGCCTGGTGGACGGTCCGCAACGCGACTACGCCGTCAAGGCGCTCGAGCTCGCGCGTGGCGCCGGTGCCACCACCTTCGTGGACATGGGTACCGGCGCCGTCAACGCCCTGAAGGGCCGCCTGATCGGCCTCGTCCGGAAGGTCGACTACCTGCTCATGAACGAGCGGGAGCTGTTCGCCCTGACCGGTCGCGACACGATCTCCGAAGCGGCGGCCGGCCTGAACGATCACGGCATCGAGCGCCTGATCGTCAAGGTGGGCGAGATGGGATCGATCGTCATCACGCCCGAACGGTCGGAACTCGTCGACCCGTTCGACGTCGACGAGGTCGTCGACACCACCGGCGCCGGCGACTACTTCACCGCCGCCTTCGCGGACGCGATCCTGAACGGCGCCGAGCTGCTCGCCGCCGCGCACGCCGGCAACGTGGCCGGCGCCCTCAACACCACCGAGATCGGAGCGCAACGGCGCGTGGTCGACCGCGCCACCCTCGAGCGCGCCGCCCGCGCCTTCGCCGCCTCGTCGCGGTGAACGCCGCCCGACGGCCGGCGACGTTCGTGCGCAGGGTGGCGGCCGCCTCCGCCGCGGCGCTCGTGGCGCTGGCGGTGGGGAGCGGCGGCCTCGCCGGTGCCGGTCCGAACGACGCAGGTCCGAACGATGCCGGTGCGGGCGACGCCGACGCCGAACGTGCCGCCGCCGTCGCCCGAGTCGAACGGATCGGCACCCTGGTCGAGGAACGGTACTGGGACCTGAGCGTGGTGCCGGTCTCCTGGGACGAGGTTCGTGCCCGCGCCCGGGCCGAAGCCGAGGCGCGGGCGCACGCCGGTCCGGAGGCGATCGACGCGATCCTGGTCGAGATGGTCGACGCCCTCGCCGACGACCACTCCCGCTACCTGCCGCCGAGCGAGGTCGACGAGGTGCGCGACGCCTTCGGCGACCTGCCGTGCATCGGCGTCTTCGGCCAGGCGGCCACCCCGGAACCGGGTGGCGCCCACGGGCCGGTCTCGTGGCGCCTGGTCGCGGGGGACCTGAGCGTGATCCGGGTCGAGGACCTGGCCCGCGCCGGCACCGCCGACGGCGTGCGCCGCGCGGTCGAGGCGGCCGAACGTGCCGGCGCCGAAGCGCACCTGCTCGACCTGCGAGGCAACCCGGGGGGGCGGCTGGTCGAGATGATGGCCACCGCCGGCGTCTTCGAGCGCGGCTTCCTGTGGCGCGTCGTCACCCGCTGGAGCCTGCCGCTCCCCTATCCGGCGCTCGGGACGCCGGCGACCGACCGTCCGCTCGCCGTCTGGATCGACGGGAACGTGCACAGCGCCGCCGAAGGACTCGCCGGAGGGCTGCAGGCCTCCGGCCGGGCGACGGTGTTCGGTCCGGGTCCGAGCGCGGGGAACGTCGAGGCGGTGCTGCCGTTCTGCCTGCGCGACGGATCCCAGCTCTGGATCGCGACCGGCGTCCTCGCGCCGATCGGCGCACCCACCTGGCTCGGCGAGGGCGTTCGTCCCGACGCCGTCGCCTCCGGCGAGGACCTGCCCCGCGTCGTCCGCTCCGCCCTGCTGGGCCGGTGACCGAGAGCCACGGCACGGGCGCGCCCGAACGGCGGCCGGCGCCCGGCGTGTTCCAGATCGGCCTGCGGACGTCGACCCTCCCCCCCTTCGACCGCACCTGGACGACCGTGGTGCACGCCCACGGCCGGGGCGTGGTGATCGATCCCGGCTTCGAGGATCCGGGCGATGCGACGACGGTGGCCGACCGGCTCCGGGCGCACGGCGTCCGAGACGTGGCGAGCGTGCTCGTCACGCACGCCCACCCGGACCACGTCGCCGGCCTGCCGGCGCTGCTCGAAGCGGTCGGACCGGTCCCCGTGCGCGCCCACCCGCTCGAAGCGGTGCGCGTCCCGGCGCCGGTCACCCCGCTCCTGGACGGGCGGACGCTCAATGTAGCCGGGCGTACCGTCCGGGCGCTGGCGACGCCCGGGCACGCGGCCGGCCACCTTTCCTTCGTCGTGGACGGGACCGGCGTGGTGGCGGGCGACCTCGTGACCGGCAGCGGCGCCTCCTGGGTGGGGGTGCCGCACGGAGATCCGGACGCGTACCTCGATAGCCTCGAACGGGTGCGCGCCCTCGCTCCCGCCTGGTTGGCACCGGCGCACGGCGACCTGCCGGCCGATCCGGCGACGCTGCTCGACGCGGCCCGTGCGCACCGGCTGGCGCGCGCCCGCGACGTCCTCGCCGCGCTCGAGCGTGCCACCACCCTGAGCGAGCTGGCGGTGCGAATCTACGGACGGGACTTCGCGCCCGACGGCCCGGCGACGGAGCACGCCCACCGGCTCGTCCGCGCCTCGCTCGCGGCGCACCTGCTGCGCGGCATGCGGGCGCT
>SLSQ01000297.1 GCA_007130355.1 Trueperaceae bacterium | reverse complement strand
CGCCGGCGCCGGCGGGGCGGGCTCGGTCAGCGCGGGCCGTGGGCCGCGTCGTCCCCGCCGACCGTCTCGGCCGACGCGTCACGAACCTCGTCCAGCACGGTGCGCACGTCGTCGGCGTCGGCCGCGTCGGGGTCGGCGAGAGCGCCGGCGGGGCGGGCACGTTGCGGCAGGAGGGCGAGGATCCGCCGCATCGCCTCGGCGGTGGCGCGCCGCATCGCCGCTCGGTCGCGGCCGGCGACCACGAACGGTTCGCCGAACCGGACCCGGAAGCGGCGTCCGTCGCGCCAGATGGCGGCGGGCACGAGCGGCGCGTTCGTGCGCAGGGCGAGGAAGGCGGCGCCGTCGAGCGCCTCGACGCTGTCGGCGGTGCGGGTTCCCTGGATGAAGATGCCGACGGCGCGGTCCTGCTTCAGGCGGCGCAGCGCCTCCTTGACGGCGCCCAGGTCGTTGCGGGAGCGGTCGACCGGGAAGGCGTGCAGGCCCCGGACCGCGAGCCGGAAGACCGGGTTCTCGAACAGCTCCTTCTTGGCCATGAACGAGATCTCGCGCGGGGTGCAGCTGCCGACCACCGGCGGGTCCCAGGCGCTGAAGTGGTTCGACGCCAGCACGATCGGCCCCTCGCGCGGGACGTGTTCGCGCCCTTCGATCCGCAGGCCGTAGAAGACCCGGACGAACGTCAGGAAGAGCGCCCGGGCGGTCCAGAAGAACCAGGGGTGCTCGACCAGGCGCATCAGGAGTCCGTACATACGCCCCATCGTACCCGCGGACTCGCGGCCTCAGTCCGGCGGACGTCCGTCGGGCACGCCGTCGGCGGCGTAGGCGGCGGCGCGCTCGGCCCGGTGGGCGCGCCGCCGCGCCTCGGCGGAGCCCTCCGCCGCCACCAGCGCGCCGACCAGGAACAGGAGCAGCGCCAGGTAGAGCCAGAGCAGCAGCACCACCAGCGAGGCGATCACGCCGTAGACGACGTTGAAGCGCGCCTCGTCGACGGCGAGGGGGAGGATCCAGCGCATCCCCTGCAGGCCGGCGACGCTGACGACCGCGCCGGCGATCGCGCCCTCCCAGCGACTCCCGCCGCGCGGCAGGTAGCGGAAGCAGAGGGCGAAGGCGGCGGTCGCCAACGCCAGGCGCAGCGGCATGCCGAGGTCGGTCGGCGGGGCGCCCAGCTCCGGAAGGTCGAGGCCCAGCCCTTCGAGGGCGGTCACGCTCGCCTCGGCCAAGCCCCAGACCCAACCGAACACGGTGACGCCGATCAGTTCGACCGCGATGACGGCGGCGACCGCGAAGATCAGCACCAGGGCCACGAAGCGGGTGCGCACGAAGCCTCGGGCGGAGGGCACGTCGAAGATCACCTCGAGCGCGCGCTGAAGCGAGGCGAAGAAACCGGTGGCGGCCCAGAGCAGCACGAGCACCGTGAGCGCCAGCCCGAACCACCCGCCCGCCGCGAGCTGGTCGACGACGGCGGTGAAGGCCGATTCGATCAGTTCGCCCCCGTCGAACCCTTCGGGCAGGAGCGGCGCGAGCAGCTCGGCGAGCGCCTCGCGGAAGCGGGCGGAAAGTTCCGGCCGGGCCCGCAGCGCGCTGCCGAGCCAGCCGCCCAGCAGCAGCACCAGCGGACCGAGCGAGAACGCCGCGTAGTACGCGAGCGCGGCGGCGAGCATCGAGGCGTTCGTGCGGACGAAGCGCCGCACGATCCGGCGCACGAAGCGGTCGGCGTGCCGAAGCGGTTTCGGGAGGCGGCGCCGCAGGGAACGGACGCGGCGGCTGCGGCGCGGGGGACCGGCCATCGTCGGGCGCGGCCGCCGTCAGCGGGCCGCGGTGCGGCGTCGCTCCATCAGGATCGCGATCAGCAGCCCGGCGACCGCGAACAGCAGGTGCAGCGCGATCCAGACCGCGCCGCTCGGGTCCCAGGGCAGCTCGACGCGGAACAGGTCGCGTCCGGAGAGGATCCACACCACCAGGTGCGGCGCGATCAGCAGGGCGGGCGCGACCGCCAACGCCGGCCAACGCCAGGCGAACTCGAGCCCGAGCGTGGCGAGCAGGTTGCCGCTGAGCACGATCGGCAGCATCACCAGCCACTCGCCGTCGCCGCCCAGCAGGCCGATCGGCGGCGCGGCGAGCGCCACCAGGTAGGCCCACGGCATGCCGCCGACGCCGAACGCCAGGAAGGCGCAGAGGATCGTGCCGGCGCTGCGGAGCGCCAGCGGGACCGGGGCGACGGCGAGCACGGCGGCCGCGAGCAGGAAGAAGACGCCGATGATGACGCTCTGCGGGGCGGGCGCGGTGCGGATCACGGCCGCATCGTAGCCCGGGGGCGCGCGACCGTCACGCGACCTCGGCCGGTTCCGGCGTGGCGGCGCCACGCTTCCCGCCGCCACGGGCCCTCTTCGCGGCCGGATCGAGCGCGGTCCGCAGGAACCCACCGGTCGCGGAGGCGTCGTTCGCCGCGACCTGTTCCGGCGTGCCTGCGGCGACCACCGTGCCGCCGCGCGCGCCGCCGTCCGGGCCGAGGTCGACGAGCCAGTCGGCGGTCTTGATCACGTCGACGTTGTGCTCGATCACGAGCAGGGTGTTGCCGCCGTCGACGAGGCGGTGCAGCACCTCGAGCAGCTTGCGGATGTCCTCGAAGTGCAGGCCGGTGGTCGGTTCGTCGAGGATGTAGAGGGTCTTGCCGGTACTGCGCTTGCCGAGCTCGGAGGCGAGCTTCACGCGCTGCGCCTCGCCGCCGGACAGGGTGGGGCTGGGCTGCCCGATCTTGACGTACTCGAGCCCCACGTCCTTCATCAGCTGCAGTTTGCGGGCGATGCCGGGGATGTTCTCGAAGAAGTCGAGGCCCTCCTCGACCGTCATGGCGAGCACCTCGGCGATCGAACGGCCGCGGATCTTGACCTCGAGCGTCTCGCGGTTGTAGCGGGCGCCCTTGCACACCTCGCACGGCACGTACACGTCGGGCAGGAAGTACATCTCGACCTTGACGGTGCCGTCGCCCTTGCACGCCTCGCAGCGGCCGCCCTTGACGTTGAAGCTGAACCGTCCCGGCTTGTAGCCGCGCTTGCGCGCCTCGGGCGCACGGGCGTAGAGGTCGCGGATCTCGGTGAAGATGCCGGTGTAGGTGGCCGGGTTGCTGCGCGGGGTGCGGCCGATCGGCGACTGGTCGATCTCGATCACCTTGTCGACGTGGTCCTCGCCGAGGATCTTGTCGTG
>SLSQ01000285.1 GCA_007130355.1 Trueperaceae bacterium | reverse complement strand
GGCCGCATCGATCCGGTAGCGCGACTGCACGAACCCGTTCGGGAACGCCCGCGTCTCCAGGTGCGTCAGCCGTCGCTCGTGGTCGGTCGGCCGGAACAGCGGGATCCCGCCGCCGAGCAGGACCGGCACGCGCGTGATGGTGAGTTCGTGGATCAGGCCGGCCTCCAGGTAGGCGTGCACCATCCGCCCGCCGTCGACGTACACCCGTTCGACGCCGTCGGCGCCGAGCCGGTCGAACAGCTTTTCGGGCCCGTCGGTGGTGATCTCGACGTCGCCGGGCGCGGCGTCGGTGCGCGGGACCAGGGTGTGGCTGGGCACGATCATGCGCACTCCTTCGTACGGCCACTCGTGGAACCCGATCACCGTCTCGTACGTCACGCGGCCCATCACGATCGCCTGAACGCCGTCCAGGAACGCTCGGAATCCGTGATCGGTGTCGGTCCCGCCCGGTTCGGCCAGGAAGTCGAGCGAGCCGTCCTCCCGCGCGACGAACCCGTCCAGGCTGGCGCCGAGGAACACGCACCCCCGCGGCCGCCGCGTCGCCCCGTCGCTCACGTCGCCACCTCCGGTTCCAGCCGCGCGATCGTCAGCAGCCCCAGCGGCGGCGCCGACTCCCGGTGCACGACGCGCGCCCCGGCCGCCCTCGCGACCTCGCCGAGCCGGACCGTGACGCTGGTCGCCAGCGGCCGCGCGACCGCCTCGACCGCCCGCCGCGCCCACGACGGCGGCCGTCCCTCGGGCGCGAACTTGTCCAGCAGCGCGATCCGCCCGCCCGGCCGCACGATCCGCACCGCCTCGCGCACGACCGCGACCGGATCGTAGGCCACCGCCACGATCAGGTGGAGGACCACCGCGTCGTACGCGCCCGCCGGCAGGTCCGACCCTTCGGCGTTCCCGAGCCGACCTTCGAACGCCGCTCCGACCGTCTGCGCCCGCTGCCGGGCGCGGTGCAGCATCGCCGGGGAGAGGTCCACACCGGTCGCCTGGACGCCGTCCGGCAGCAGCGGCAGGTCCAGTCCGCTGCCGACCCCGAGGATCGCCACCCGCTCGTCGGTGCGAAGTTCGGCCAGCGCCAGCGAGCGGCGTCGCTGGGCGGTCAGTCCTACGAGTCGGTCGTAGACGGGGGCGTAGCGGTCCCAGCGACGGGCGATCGTCCCGGGCTCGGGCGCGTGCGCGGCGGGCATGGCGTCACGCTACCGCGCGCCGTGCCGTACGCTTCCCTCCTCATGGACGCGCCTCCCCGCCTCCCGAACGTTCCGAGCGGTCCCCCGAGCGATCCCCCGAGCGATCCGCCGTCGCTCGCGCCCGTCGTGCCCCTGCTGCGCCTCGAGGGCGCGGTGCTGTTCGCGGCCGCCGTGGCCGCGTTCGCCTGGACCGGCGCGCCTTGGTGGTGGTTCGTCGGGCTGCTGCTGGCGCCGGACCTTTCGGCGGCCGGCTACCTGCGCGGGCCGCGCCTGGGCGCACGCGTGTACAACGCGGCGCACACGACGGCCGCTCCCGCCGCGACGGCGGTCGCCGGCCTGCTCTTCGACCTCCCGGCGCTGCTGGCGGTCGCCTCGATCTGGGCGGCGCACGTCGGGATGGACCGCGCGCTCGGCTACGGACTGAAGCTTCCCGCCTCGTTCCAGGCGACCCACTTGGGGCCGATCGGGCGGGCGCGGCGCCGGCGGCAGGACGGCTGAGCGGCCGGGCGGGCGTCGTTCGGCCGAGCGCCCTGTTCCGTCCTCCGGTCCCGAGCGGTCCTGCGCTGCGCCCGTTCCCCGCGCCACCGACGGTGCGGGCGCCGACGTGGTACGCCGTCCCCGAACGTCCCGATCCCGCCGGTCCGCCCCTCCCGCGAACCGTCCCGCGTACGCGCACCGCTGCGCCCGATCCACACGGAAACGGAGTCCCCATGCGCACCCGACCTATCGGATCCCTCGACGCCTCGGTCATCGGCCTCGGCTGCAACAACTTCGGCAAACGTCTGGACGAGCGCGGCACCCGCGAGGTGCTCGACGCCGCTCTGGCCGAGGGCGTCACCTTCCTCGACACCGCCGACCTGTACGGCGCTCCCAACGGCGAGAGCGAACGCCTGATGGGCCGCGCCTTGAACGGTCGACGCGACGCGTTCGTGCTCGCCACCAAGTTCGGTCATCCCGGCAACCAGGGGCCGCCCTCGAACGCTCGACCGGAGAACGTGCGCGCCGCGCTCGAGGCCAGCCTGAAACGTCTGGGCGTGGACCACGTCGACCTCTACCAATTGCACATGCCGGACGACGAGGTGCCGGTCGCCGACACGCTCGGTGCGCTGCACGAAGCGGTCGCGGCCGGACTGGTGCGCGAGATCGGCTGCTCGAACTTCTCGGCCGCGCAGCTCGACGAGGCGCACGAGGCGGCCGGCGACGGTCCGCGCTTCGTGAGCGTGCAGAACGAGTACAGCATGATGCGCCGCGCACCGGAACGCGACGTCCTACCCGCCTGCGACCGGCTGGGGGTCGCGTTCCTGCCGTACTTCCCGCTCCTGAGCGGCATCCTCACCGGCAAGTACCGCAAGGACCGCGCCCTGCCGGAGGGGACGCGCGTCACCGGGAGCGACCGCTGGGAGCGTCTGCTCACGCCCGAGACGTACGATCTGATCGAGCGGCTGATCGATTTCGCCCGCGGCCACGACCGCGAGCTGATCGACCTGGCGTTCGCCTACCTGCTGGCGCACGCTCCGGTCGCGAGCGTGATCGCCGGCGCGACCACGCCGGAGCAGATCCGCCGCAACGCTCGGGCCGGAGCCTGGGAACTGAACGCGAACGAGCTGGCCGAAGTGCGCACGATCCTGGACGAGGCGGGCGAGGTGGCGCCGACCTCGTGATCACGGTCGTCGGCAGCCTGAACCTCGACCTGGTGGTGCGCGTGGAGCGCATGCCGGAGCCGGGCGAGACGCTCGCCGCGACCGGCTACGCGGAGCATCCGGGCGGCAAGGGCGCGAACCAGGCGGTCGCCGCCGCGCGCGCCGCGGGACCGGGCGGCGGTCGGGTGCGGATGATCGGCCGCGTCGGCCGCGACGACGCCGGCCGCGGACTGCGCGACGGTCTGGCGGCCGAACGGATCGACGTCGGCGAGGTACGCGAGCTGGACGCGCCCACCGGCCGCGCATTCATCGAGGTCGACGCGCACGGCCGGAACCGGATCGTGATCGTGGCCGGCGCGAACGGCGCTTGGGGTCCGGACGATCTG
>SLSQ01000218.1 GCA_007130355.1 Trueperaceae bacterium | reverse complement strand
TGGCGGCGTCGGCGTCCGCGCTGGCGGCGGCGCTCATCGTGGCGGTCCTGGTGCGACCGGGCCCCGCGTTCGGCGCGAGCGCCCCGTTCCGTTGGGGTCAGGCGACCGTGGCGCTGCGGGACCGCGGCGTGCGGCTCGCGAACTTCGGCTACCTCGGGCACATGTGGGAGCTGTACGCGATGTGGGCGTGGGTCCCGGTGTTCCTGGTGCAGAGCTACGCGCAGGCGGGCTGGCCGGAGGGCGCCGCTCGCCTCTCCGCCTTCGGGGTCATCGCGGTCGGCGGGCTCGGCAGCGTCTGGGCCGGCCGGCTGGCCGACCGGCACGGGCGTACGGCGGTCACGATCGCGAGCCTGGCGACCTCCGGCGCCTGCGCCGCCGTGACCGGCAGCCTGTTCGCCGTGCCGTGGGCGGCGACGGCGGTGGCGTTGGTGTGGGGGTTCGCCGTGGTCGCCGACAGCGCGCAGTACAGCAGCGCCGTCAGCGAACTGTCCGATCAACGCTACGTCGGCACGGCGCTGACGCTTCAGACGGCGCTCGGGTTCCTGCTGACGCTGGCCAGCATCCGGCTCACCGGCACGCTGGCCGATCAGGCGGGCTGGGCGCTCGCGTTCCTGGTGCTCGTGCCGGGCCCGCTGTTCGGCGTGTGGAGCATGCTTCGGCTGCGGTACACGCCGGAGGCGGCGCGCATGGCGGGGGGCCGGCGCTAAGGTGGAGGTCCCATGAGTCCTCGAGTCTGGCCGCAAGGAATGACGGAGGTGGGGCGGTCCGTGCGACGTTCGTGCGAGGCGGCCCGAGAGGACATCGAGCGCTTCACCGAGATCAGCGGCGACTGAAATCCGCTGCACTACGACGAGGCGGCGGCGCGCGCGTCGCGCTTCGGGGAGATCGTCGTGCTGGTCGGCGTCGCCAGCGCGATCCTCAACGCCGTCGTCGCCGAGGACGTGCCGGGGCCGGGAACGGTGTTCCTCGAGGCCCGCTGGCGCTTCCTGGCACCGGTGCGGCCCGGCGACACCATCATCGGTCAGGTCGAAGTAACGTCCGCACGCGAAGACGAACCGATCAGCGAGCTGGCCACCCGAGTCGTCCGAGACGACGGGACCGTGGTGCTGGACGGGACGGCGGTCTGCTGCACGATGACGTCGCGGTAGGGACGGCGGAGGCACTCCGGGTGAATGGGCCCGCGGGCGGATGTGGACCCCGGTACGCCCGCGGCGGTCTTCGCGCCGATCACGAGGGCCGTGTACCGGCGTCGGTAGCGGGCCCGCGGCGCCAGATCGTGGGCCTGCGCCCCGCCGAGGCCTATGCTTCAAACGTGCACCACGATCGCGTCCGCGCCCACTACGACTTGGCCAGCCCGCACTACCGGGCGCTGTGGGGCGTGCACATCCACCACGGCTACTGGGAAACGGGCGACGAATCGAAGGAGCGCGCCCAGGAGAAGTTGGTGGAGCTGCTGGCCCGTACCGCCGAGGTGCGTCCCGGGATGCGTGTATTGGACGTCGGCTGCGGGATCGGTGGAAGTTGCGTGCAGTTGACGCGCGACCGGGGCGCCCAGGTCACGGGCATCACCCTCTCCCCGGTGCAGGCCGCAATGGCGCGCGAGCTCGCCGCCGAGCGGAGGGTCGCGATCGAGGTGCGCGTGATGGACGCCCATGCGATGACGTTCCGCGCCGAGGGCGCGCCGCCGTTCGATCGGATCTGGTCGATCGAGGCCCTGTCGCACCTGAGCGATCAGCACGCCTTCTTCCTGGAGGTACCGCGCCTGTTGGCGCCGGACGGTCGGGTGGCGGTGATCGACTGGTTCGAGGCGGAGGGACTGACCGCCGAGCGACGCGCCCGCTACGTGGATCCGATCCGGCGCGGGATGCTGACGCCGAACATGACCACCATGGGCCGCTACGTCGCCTTCCTGGAGGAGGCCGGCCTGCGCGTGACGGTGCGCGAGGACCTGAGCGAGCGCGTACGGCGCACCTGGGACCTCACGATCGAGATGCTGCGCGACCGGAGCCTGTGGGCGCTCGCCCTCGCGCACGGCCCAGAGTTCGTGGAGTTCCTGCGGGCGTTCCGGGCGATGCGGCGCGGGTACGCGTCGGGCGCGCTCCGGTACGGGATGCTGGTTGCCGAGCGGTAGCGGCCGCCGGAGAGGAACGCTCATGCACGGTCCCGACCCGAACGAGAAGCACCCGATGGCGGGCTTCCCGAAGGTGTGCTTCATCAAGAACACCGTCCAGAACCCCCGCATCGTCGTCGGGGACTACACCTACTACGACGATCCCGAGGATTCCGAGAACTTCGGGCGGAACGTGCTGTACCACTTCCCGTTCATCGGCGACCGGCTCGTCATCGGCAAGTTCTGCGCCATCGCCCGTGGCGTGAAGTTCATCATGAACGGCGCGAACCACAAGATTTCGGGCGTCTCCACCTATCCGTTCCAGATCTTCGGGAACGGTTGGGAGAAGGCGATGCCGGAGGACGGCGACCTGCCGTTCAAGGGCGACACGATCGTCGGCAACGACGTGTGGCTCGGGTACGACGCGCTGATCATGCCGGGCGTCCGGATCGGCGACGGCGCCGTCGTGGCGGCGCGGTCGGTGGTGACGCGCGACGTGCCGGCCTACGCCGTGGTGGGGGGAAACCCGGCGAACGTGATCCGGACGCGGTTCGCGCCCGAGGTGGCCGAACGGCTCCAGGCCGTGGCTTGGTGGGACTGGCCGATCGAGACCGTCACCGAGCGCTTGGACCTCATCGTGTCGGGCGACGTCGACGCCCTGCTCGCCCGCGCCGAGCACGATTGAGCGACGCGACGGTCGGTCACGGAGCGAGCCGCGCGACCGACCAACCGCCGGATGCCGTCGCCGTGTACGCGAAGCGGTCGTGCAGACGTCGCTCACGGCCCTGCCAGAACTCCACGGAGGTGGGGACGACGCGCCATCCGCCCCAGTCGTCCGGCCTGGGGACGGGGTCGGCGAGTTCCTGGTCCAGGGCCGCGAAGCGTGCCTCCAACGCTCCGCGGTCCGGGAGCGGGGTCCCCTGGGGTCCGGTGCGGAGCGCCAGGCGTTGCCCCCGGGAGCGCGGGGCGTAGAGGGCGTCGTCCTCGTCCGGCGTGGTGCGTCGAGCCGTGCCGACCAGGCGTACCTGGCGCGCGAGCCGGGGCCAGTAGAAGACGGCGGCCACCGTCGGCGTGCGTCGCAACTCCCGGACCTTGGCGCTCGACGACGA
>SLSQ01000197.1 GCA_007130355.1 Trueperaceae bacterium | reverse complement strand
CGCTCCAGGTCGGTGCGGCGACGCTCCCGGAGGGTGGCCAGCGGCTCGCGTGGATCGACCCGCAGCGTCCCGTCCTCGAACACCGGCATCAGCAGCGGCTCGATCGCGGACCGTTCTTCGCGCGTCACGGTCCGACGCGTGCTCGGTTCGTTCGGGTGGTGCAGCTCGAGCTCCTGTGCCTCGCGCGGGTCCTCCTCCGCGAGCGCGATCAGGTCGGCGGTCGCCATTCCGCGACGGTCGATCAGACGCCACACCGACTTGTCGCCCGGCGTGAGCACCTTCGACGGATTCTCCGACAGCTTCACGGCGGGCGCCCAAGCACCGTCGTCGTCGCGGATCCGGACCAGCTTGTACACGCCGTCCAGCGCGGCGTCCCCCTCCGACGTGATCAGGCGCGTGCCCACCCCGTACGCGAGGCGAGCGAGAAGAGCGTCCGGGTCGACGCCGTACGCCGGCGCCTCCTCCTGGATCTGGGTGCGGATCTGCCAGATGGTGAACTCGTCCAACTCGTTCGAGAGCACGATCCGTTGGCGCCCGAAGCCGGCCCGATTCAGCATCGCGGCCGACTGGATCGCCAGGTGCGCCAGGTCGCCCGAGTCGAGCCGGATCCCGACCGGCTCGTGCCCGCGCGCGCGAAGCCGTTCGAACGTTCGGATCGCGTTCGGTACGCCGGACCCGAGGGTGTCGACGGTGTCGACCAGCAGCAGGCAGTCGTCCGGGTAGCTCTCGGCGTACGCTTCGAACGCGCCGAGTTCGCCCATCCCGAGCGCCATGAACGCCTGCACCATCGCGTGGGCGTGCGTGCCCTTCGGCGCCTCGCCGAGCGTGAAGGCGAGCCCCGTGTTCGAGGTGGCGTCGACCCCGCCGATCAGCGCCGCGCGGGAGCCGGCGTGCACGCCCCGTTCGTGCCCGCGCCGGATCCCGAAGTCGAGCACCGAACCGCCCGCCGCCGCCTGGTGCAACCGTGCCGCCTTGGTCGCGATCAGCGACGGGTAGTTCAGGTGGTTCAGCAGCGACGTCTCGATCAGCTGCAGCGCCGCCAGCGGCCCCTCGACCACCGCGACCGGAGCGCCGGCGTGCACCACGCGACCCTCGGGCACCGCCCGGACGCGTACGCCGGCGCCGACCGGCCGGTCGCGCAGCCAGCCCAGGAACGCCTCGTCGAACAGCGGCGCGCCGCCCCCGCCGCGCAGCGACCGCAGGTGGGCCAGGTCCTGCTCGCGCCAGCGGGTGTCGGCGAGCCAGGTCAGGAACCAGGCCAGGCCGGCGCTCACCACGTAGCCGGCCTGGTGACCGCCGTAATCGGGGTAGCTGCGGAAGAAGTGGTCGAACTGCGCCGGCCGTTCGTGCACGCCGTTCCGGAAGTAGGTCTGCGCCATCGTCAGCTGGTACAGGTCGGTGAACAGCGCGCCCTGCGCCGTCGTGCGTTCGTCGTTCGTCACGGTCGCTCCTCGCTTCCGCCCGGTGCGCCGGGTCGGCCCGTGGCGTCCGGGTGCGGCGCGGCGTAGAGACGGCGCCGCGCCAGTTCCTCGATCACGGGGTCCGGCATCAGGTACCGCAGCGACGCGCCGACCCGCACGCGCCGGCGAATCTCGGTGCTCGACACCCCGAACGGGATCGCATCGAGCGGCGTGGCGGCGCTCCGGTACGGCTCGGGCAGGGTCCGCAGCCGCTCCGGGTCGGTGCCGGGGCGCGGCAGGACCAGGAACCGGACGGTCCGAGCCAGCTCGGCGGCGCGGTGCCACGTTTCGATCTCGGCCCAGGCGTCGGCCCCGATCAGCGCCACGACGTCGACGTCCGGGCGTTCGGCCCGAACCGAGGTCACGGTGTCGAACGAGAACGATGGCCCGTCGCGACGCAGCTCGCGGTCG
This sequence comes from Trueperaceae bacterium, assembly GCA_007130355.1. GTDB lineage: Bacteria > Deinococcota > Deinococci > Deinococcales > Trueperaceae > SLSQ01. The sequence goes on along the minus strand of SLSQ01000197.1, from coordinate 1,353 downwards.
TCGACCTCGAACGCGGGGTGGTCGTCGGTCGCGATCCGGACCAGCGCCAGGCGGTCCTCGGCCGGAGCGTGCGCCCGCTTGTGCGGCGGGTCGGCGGCGGGGACGAACAGGACGCGGTCCAGAGCCGCCGCCTCGCGCGCCTGTTCGGCCAGCAGCAGGTGCCCCAGGTGCGGCGGGTCGAACCGCCCGCCGAACAGCCCGATCCTCACGCCGGGCCGTCCCCTTCGAGCTCGGCGACGCGGCGGTCGATCGCCCGGAACGCCTCCGGCCAGTCGGTGGGGACCTGGATCGGGCGCAGGTCGTAGCGCCGGTCGGTCGGTGCGTACCGTTCCAGGTGCAGCGCCGGCGTGGCGACCGTCGCCTTGTGCCGGTGCCGGGCGTAGCTCCGGTAGAACCGCTTCACCCGTTCGGCGACCTCCGTCGCGGACCGGTGCGGCCACGCCGTCCGCGCCCGTTCGAACGCGTCCTCGGGTCCGCACCGATCGTTCGCGCGCCAGCGGCCCAGCTCGCCCAGCTCTTCGTAGGTCAGGCCGATCTCGAGCTCGTCCGACTGGGCTCCGTGCGGGCCGGCGGGCGCGAGCTCGGCGCTCGGGGTCGCGTCGAGCACGGTGTCGAGCGCCGGAAGTCGGTACGCGTCGCGTGCCCACGCGAGGTAGGTGCGCAGGTCGACCTTGGAGAGCCCTCCGATCGGGTTCAGGTCGGCCGCCCCCGCGTCGTACTTGGTGACGTAGCCGACCAGCGACTCGTCCGCGTTCGCGGTGCCCAGCACCAGCCGGGGGCCGCGCACGCCCCGCAGTCGCGGCGTGCGCTGCGCGAGCAGGTAGGAGGCGACCATCCGGGCGCGGGCCTGAAGGTTCTCGAGGGCGCGCTGCTCGTCGGGTTCGCCGCCTTCGGCCGCGAATCGGAGCGGAGCGTCCGTCGCGCCGTGCGCCGTGGCGCCGGTCGCGACCGCGAACGCGTCGACGGCGTCCTGCAGCTCGACCTCGAGATGGTCGGCGCCGACCTGTTCGGCGACCTCGCGCGCCCGGGAGCGGCTGGCGTCGCCCGAGACGCGGGTCGCCAGGTAGGCGGTCGTCAGCAGCCGCGAGGCGAGGACCTTCGGTTCGGTCGGCAGCGGCGCGTTCGGGGCCTCGCCCAGCACGGTCCGCAGCGCCTCCCGGACGTCGTCGTCGGCGTCGCCTGGAGTGCCGTCGCTCCGCACGGCGTCCGCGAGGCGGTGGCACAGGCCGGCCACCGTCGTCGCGACCGCCGCCGAGTCGGAGCCGCCGGAGAGCGCCAGGAAGAACCCTCCCGCCTCGGCGCGGCGCAGCCGGTCCCAGAGCCACACGGAGGTGGCGCCGGCGATCTCTTCGG
>SLSQ01000315.1 GCA_007130355.1 Trueperaceae bacterium | reverse complement strand
TGGCCGAACCGAAAGGAGGCGCCATGCACGACCCGAACCGATCCGTATCGGCTCGAACGTGCGCGTTCCTGGCGACGGTCGTGCCGTTCGCCCTGTTCGCGCTCTCCTGGGCCCAACCCGAAACGTACGACCTGCCGGGCGACGCCGTCTTCCCCGAGGGGATCACTGTGCACGAGGCGGCCGGAACCTTCTACGTCGGCGCCAGCGCCGGCGGCGCGATCTTCGAGGCCGACGTCGCGAGCGGCGAGGTCCGCGTGTTCACGGACGGCGACCTGCCGATGGCGCTCGGCATGAGCGTCGACGATCACGGCCGGCTGTTCGTCGCCGGCGGCGCGAGCGGCCAGGTCGCCGCCTACGACCTCGCGGACGGCGAGCTGCTCGCCACCTGGACGGTCGCCGATCCGGACGGCACGTTCGTCAACGACCTCGTCGCGCACGACGGCGCCGTCTACGTCACCGACTCGTTCCGACCGGTCCTCTACCGGATCGACGCCGGACCGGACGCCGACCTCGCAGGCGGCGAGCTCGAGGTGCACCTGTCGTTCGAGGGCAGCCCCTTCCAGTACGTCGAAGGCTTCAACGCCAACGGCATCGTCCCCACCCCCGACGGCGAAGCGCTGATCGTGGTGCAGTCCGCCACCGGTCAGCTGTACCGGATCGGCCTGAACGAGGGTTCGATATCGGTCGTGGCGTCCAACCAGGCGCCGGTCTTCGCCGGCGACGGCCTGGTCCTCGACGGCGACGTCCTCTGGGTGGTGCAGAACGAGTTCGAGCAGATCGTACCGCTGCGCCTCACGCCCGACGGGTTCGAAGCCCGCGGCGACGGCCCGCCGCTGCGCAGCGACCTGTTCGCCTTCCCCACCACCGCCGCCGCCTTCGACGGTTCACTGTTCGTGGTGAACTCGCAGTTCGACCGGCAGGGGGGCGAGCCGGAGCTGCCGTTCCAGGTGGTGCGGGTGGCATTGCCGTGACCGAGTAGGCAACGAAGCCGAACGAAGGGACTCGACCAAGTTCGAGTAGGCCGTCGCGTATCGGGCGCACGCCTTCGGGGGAAGGCGCGATGCCTTCCCCCGAACGGTCCTGCCCCGATTCGTGGCTGCGACGATCCGTGACGCTACCGGATGATGCAGCGAAGGCTGTAGTTCCAAGCCGTTCCGGCTTCGGCTCCTTCCGATCGAACCAGGAACTGGTCGTGCCCGGCGAGCACGTTGAACAGGTCGAGCTCCTCCCCGGATCCCGGTCCGACGACGCCTCCCGGGTAGCTCGGGTGGCCGTCGTAGGTGCTGCTCCCGCGCCACCCGGTCGCGTGGATCTCGGTACCGATCGGGTACTCGATGAACCACCGGTCGGGGACGCTAAAGGCGTTGAATCGGAAGTCGATGATCGCACCGACGGGCAGGTCGGACACGTCCCAGATGTCCTCGGTCAGGCCGAGCCCGCCCGAGTTCGCCGCGATCCAGTCGCCGCACGTCTCCTGGTGCATGGTGTAGACGCGACGCACCTCGAAAGCGTTCGCCAGGGTCGACCACTGGTCGTCCGGATTCGTGACGGTGACGGAGGCGAGTCCGAAGGAAGCGTTCGCGGTCAGGGACACAGTGGCGACCAACCGCTGGGACGACACGAAGTCCACCGAATCGACGGTCACGCCGGTCGCTCCGATGGAGACGGAGGCACCGTCGAAGAACCCGCTGCCGTCGATCTGGACCAGGACGTCCTGCTGGCCCTGGTCCGCACCGCTCGGGGAGACCGAGGTCACGGAGGGGTTCGACAGGACCGTGAACTCCTGCTGTGCCGAGTGCACGGGGACGAACGTCACGTCCGTACCGAACGCGAGACCGAAGGTGCCCGGTTCGCTGCCTTCGACCCGCAAGGAGGCACGTGTCGATCCTTGCGGGATCACGACGCTCAGCGGGTCGAGGAGCGTCCCGTCCGAATCTAGGAAGGTCAAGCTCGGGACCGGATCGATCCCGATGCGGTAGGCGCCCTCCGCGGTCACTTCGGCGCCTCCGTGCCCGACGAGGGCCACGGTGATCAGGTCCGACGACGTGTCCGCGAGCGCCGAGCGCTGCGGCGTCACGACCTGAAGCGCAGCCGATGGGTGGATCTCGAGGTTCACGGTGTTCGCGCCGTCCTGGCCGAACGGCGCGAACGCCGCCGAAGCGGTCACGAAGTCGTTGGTGACGGACTCCACGCTCAGGTCCACCGTCGCGGCGCTGCTGCCGGGCGCGATCGTGATGGCGGTGACGTCGTGGCCGCCGTGACGGACGGCGAGTGCGGAACTGTCGCCGTCGATCGCGACGTTCAGACCGACGATCCCGGCCGTACGGGGTTCGCCGTCGGCGCCACGAAGTTCCAGCGTGACGGGCACGGTCTGTCCGACCGCGACCGCGAGCGGGCCCGGATCGGTCCAGGCCACCTGTGTCGCGTCGGTGACCCACACGTCGATCGGCGTCGCGCCGACGTAGTTCGGGTCGGTCGCGGTGACGGTGACGACGTAGCTACCGAGGAGGTTGATGTTCTGCACCGACTGCTGAACCGACGGGACGGAAACGTGGTTCTCGTCGTGCGTCCGGCGGTAGGTGAAACGGAACGATTCCATCCCTGCGGGCGTCGACTCGACCTCGAGACCGCGGATCGCGGACGTACCGTCGCCGAAGAACACGTGGGCGCTGGTGCCGCCGTCGTCGATCGTGACGTCCGAGTTGACGATGTCGAACGCGACCGGCTTCGGAGCGATCGTGAACGAGCCGAAGGACAGGTCGTACTGGTCCGTGACGTCGTCGCCATCGCGCTCGATCCGTACCGTGCCGAGGCCGAGGTCGTACGTGCCGACGTCCGAGCCTTCGTGCGTGAGTTCGCCGGTCAGGACGTCGTCGTCTCGCAGCGTGGTGGCGTCGAGGAGTACAGGACTCAGGTCGGGATCGGCGTCGCTGAACTCCTTGCTGGAGACGGTCGCACCGAGTGCGAGCGGTCGCTCCGCGATCAGGAACGTCGCCGCCTCTTCAGCGAGCACAAGTGCGTAGTTGGGATCCGCGAGGGTACCGAGCGTGAACGGGTAGGGGCCGGTTCGCTCGCCCGAAGCACGGCCGAGGGAGCCGGTCAGCGCGTCTCCGACGACGAGGTTCTCGACCGTGTAGGCGAAGGTCGGATCGGAGTCGCCGTACGTCTTGCCCTGCTCGGGAGCGGGGACGACCGTGGCCTCGCGGGCGAGGACCGTGTACTCGGCGTAGCTCACGAGGTAGTTGTC
>SLSQ01000093.1 GCA_007130355.1 Trueperaceae bacterium | reverse complement strand
ATCCCCATCTCGGTCAGGCGCGTGATCGCGCCGGCGGCGTCGTTCGTGTGCAGCGTGGCGATCAGCAGGTGACCGGTGAGCGCCGCCTCCATCGAGATCTTCGCGGTCTCGTGGTCGCGGATCTCGCCGACCATGATGACGTCCGGATCCTGCCGCAGGAAGGCGCGCAACGCTCGGGCGAAGTCCATGCCGGCCTTGACGTTCACCTGCGTCTGGTTGATGCCGGGGATCTCGTACTCGACCGGGTCCTCGACGGTGGTGACGTTCACCTCCGGGACGGCGACCCGCTTGAGGATGCTGAAGGTGGTGAACGACTTGCCCGACCCGGTCGGGCCGGTGATCAGGAACATCCCGTACGGCTTCTGAATGACGTCCTTGAACGCCTGGATGTTGTAATCCGCGAAGCCGAGCTGTTCGACCTCCGGGATCGACGCCGCCTTCTTCAGCAGACGCATCACGCACTTCTCGCCGTACACGGTGGGGAGGGTCGAGAGGCGCAGGTCGACCTCGGTGCTCCGGTCCTTGAAGCGGACGCGGCCGTCCTGCGGCACGCGACGCTCGGCGATGTTCAGCCCGCCCATGATCTTGATGCGTGCGGCGAGCGCGCCGGAGGTCGCCTTCGGCATCGTCATGTACTCGCGCAGGCTGCCGTCCTTGCGCACGCGAATGACGACCTTGTCCGGACGGGGTTCGACGTGGATGTCGCTGAAGTCCCCGAGGATCGACTCGCGGATGATGTTGTTGACGACCTTCACCAGCGCGTTGTCGTCGATGGCGCTGGTGTCCTCCTCCTGCTCCTGCTGGGCGCTTCCGACCTCCTCGAGCAGGGCGGTCGCCAGCTCGTCCATGTCGGCGTCGCTGCGGTAGAACCGGTTCAGGAGGTGGGTGAGCGTCTCCTCGGTGGCGACCGCGGGCTGGATCTCCTTGCCGGTGATCAGGCGGATGTCGTCGAGCGCGAACACGTGCCGCGGGTCCTTCATCGCCACGATCAGCGAGTCTCCATCGAGCCGGATCGGCATCGCCGTGTAGCGCCGGGCGGTGCCCTCCGGCACCAGGCTCACCGCGTACGGATCGATCTTCGCCTGGTCCTCCTCGATGAACTCGTAGCCGAGCTGCATCGCCAGGCTCTTCGCCAGCATCTCGGGGCTGAGCTTGCCCGACTGGACCAGCGTGTCCTCGAGCCGCCCGCCGCCGGAGCGCTGCTTGTTCAGTGCCTCGTCCACCTCGTCCTGGGTGACGTACCCCATGTCGACGAGGATCTCGCCGAGCGGCTTGACCTTGCCGAGCTTCGCCTGCTCCTCGAGCGCGCGCCGGAGCTGCTCGCGCTTGAGCTTCTTGGTCATCAGCAGGGTCTCGCCGAGGCGGCCCTTGTCGGAGGCGTACAGCTCCTCGATCCGGCGCTGCACCTCCTTCTCGGTGCTGGCGACGAACCGGACCGGACCGCCGACGATCGCCTCGACGTCCGGTCGGCGTCGTGGGTCGGCGGTGGCCACCACCAGCACGTCCCCTTCGCGCGCGATCGGCACGGCATTGAACTGCACCGCGTCGAGGCGCAGCAGGTTCGAGGCCTGGCGGGCCTCCGGGTCGGGGTCGTCGAGCGTCTCGACGAACGGCAGTTCCGCCTGCTCGGCCAGCAGTTGCGCGAGCTGCGTCTCGGTGAGCGAACCCTCGTCGACCAGGAGGCGGCCGAGCAGCCCGCCGTTCTTCTTCTGCTGCGCGACGGCGGCGTCGAGCTGTTCCTGCGCGATCCAGCCTTTCTCGACCGCGAGCGCTCCGAGGCGCTGGCCGACGTCCACCTCGAAGTCCGCCGGCGGCTCGAGACCCAGTTCGGGGTAGTGCGTGGCGAGGGCCCACGCCATCTCCTTGCGGAGGGCGTGGTACGGCTCGACGATGCAGGACGAGGCGTCCTCGATCTCCTCGATCGCGAGCGCGTCGAGCGGATCGACGAAGGCGACCCGGAGCCGGTCGCCGTCGAGGGCGAACGGCAGGGCCCCCATCTCCTGCGCCAGGTCGCCGGGCACCTTGGCGAGCGCGTCGCTCATCACGTCGACGCGTGGGAGGGTCACCAGCGGCACGCCGATCGACTCCTCGATCGCGCGGGCGATGCGCTGTTCGCTGATCACGCCGATGTCGACCAGGACGTCGGCCAAACGGCCGCCCAGATCTCCGTGACGCTGGATCGCCTCCTGCAGCGCCTCGTCGGTCACGTAGCCGCGCTCGAGCAGCACGGCGCCCAGGCGCTTGTCACCGATGGACAGGACGGCCACGGTCGTCTCCCTTCAAGATCCGGCTCTCGAGGCGCCGCAGGGCGCGGGTGTGGGGCATGCCGCCCGCCGACAGGGGCGTGACGAGGATCGCGCGCGTGCCCGACCAGCGGGCGGCGAGCACGTCGGTGAACAGCTGGTCGCCCACGATCGCCACGCGGGCCGGCGGCAGCCCCAGACGCTTCAGGCCCCGACGGACCGCGCCCGGCCACGGCTTGCCGACCAGCGCCAGCCCGGGGATGCCGAGCTCGCGGGCGACGCGTGCCACCCGGCGGGGCGTGCCGTTCGAGAGGATGGCGAGGCGCACCCCCGCCGCGAGCAGGCGTCGCACCCACGCCGCCACCGGCGCGGCCGGTCGGTCCGCCTCCGCAGGGAGCAGCGTCTCGTCCAGGTCGAGCAGGAGGCCGTCCAGACCGTACGTGCGCAGCAGGTCCGGAGCGACGTCCTCGACGCGGTGCACGCGCAGATCGGGGCGAAGGTCCACGCGCCGAGCATAGCAGCGGCCCGCGCGCGGGAATGCCGAGTCCCTCACGTCGCGGGCACCGTCTCGGACGGCTTCCGCCCGACCCGCGCCGCTCAGCTCCGCGCGCCGGTCACGGCGGCGAGCGCCTCGTGCAGGAGCGGCACGAACGTATCGGGATCGTCGAGCCAGGGATAGTGTCCTGCGTCCACCATCCCGGTCGTGGCCGACGGCATGCGGGCCAGGCCCGCCTCCGCCTGGGCGGGCCAGGCGGTGCCGTCGTGCGTCCCGAAGAGCGCCACGACCGGGATCTCGAGCCGCGCGAGGTCGTCGAGCGCCGAGGCGCGCCAGGCGCCTTCGGGCGCGTCGTTGCGCTGCGGACCGTACTGCGCGACGGCGTCGGCGTGCTCGAGGCGCATGCGCGCGTTCGGGTTCGGGAACTCGAGGGCGTCGAACAGGTTCTTCGGAGGCATCAGGGCGAACGCCCGTTCGGCGATCTCTTCCGGATCGAGCGCGTCCGGATCGGACAGCGACCCTTCGGGCGGGAGCGCCTCGTCGGCCCGGTCGCTCAGGTACGCCGCGCGTCGCTGCAGGGTTCGGGCCAGCAGCGGCATCGACAGCCACGGGTTCACGAGCACCAGGCCCGGGATGCGTCCTGGGTGGCGCACGGCCGCTCGGACCGCGATCAGGGCGCCGAAGCCGTGCGCCAGCAGGGTGGCGCGCTCGACCTTGGTCGCACGGAGCAGGGTGGCGACGTCGTCGGCGAGGTCGTCGAGCGTGAACGGACCGCCGGCGTAGCTGCGGCCGCCTCCGCGCTGGTCGGCGTAGAGCATGCGGTACCGCTCGAGGTCGTCGCCCATCAGGTCGCGGAAGCTGAACGATCCGTAGCCGGGACCTCCGTGCAGGTAGAGGACCGGCGAGGCGTCCTGCGGGCCGACCTGTTCGAGGTACAGGTCGGCCTCGTCGGTGCGGACGGCGATCGGCGCGTCGACCCAGCTCACCGGCCCGCCCCCTCCGGGTCCGGGGTCGTCTCGAAGCGCCAGACGCGCGCGCCGTCGTGATCGTCGGGCCGCAGGTCGACGTCGCCCTCGATCAGCAGCAGGTGGAGGTTCGGTTCGTCCCGGGAGCGGAGCAGGGCGGCGCGGGCGCCGCCGGCGCGGCAGCGGCGCGCCAGCGCGCCCAGCCTGGAGGCGGCGTCCGGACCGGTGCGTTCGACGAAGGTGCGGGCCTGCGACGAGGTCATGCCGGGAAGCGTAGCCGGGAGGCGCGGGCGGTCGTGGTAGCCTGACCACGTCGCCGCCCGGTTCCGGCGCCCCCGACGTCGGGAGCTTCGGTGGCGGGCGATCCGCGGGAGGAGAGACGGAGATGGACGATTCCGGCCGCCGCCCCACCGCGCCCCGCGCGAGCGCCGCTCCGCCGGCGCGCTCCCGCTCCCGGGGGTCGGCACGTCCGCACCCGGGACCGAACGCCCGCCGCCCGAAACGGCGCACCCTCGACGATCTGCGTCCGTTGGTGCGCGACGGTCGCTACCGGATCGCGCGCCACGCCGTCCGGCACGCCGCGGCCGAGGGGTTCACCGAACACGACATGATCGCGACCCTGCTGCACGGACGCGAACTGGTGCGCTACCTCGAGGACGAGCGTCTGCTGGTCCTCGGCTGGCTGCCGGTGAGCGGCTCGGTGAAGCTCCCCCTGCACGTGGTGGTCGAGTTCAGCGTCCCGAGGCTGGTCGAGGTCATCACCGCCTTCATCCCGCACGATCCGCACCGCGCCCTTTCCCGGACCCGCCTCGCGGAGGTGCTGCGCTGGGACGGGCACGAACCCCGGGCCGTGCTCGAGGGGCCTCAGAGCGGCAACCGGTAGGTACGGATCGCGTTCGCGTCGAGGACCTCCTCGAGCCGGTCGAGCGGGACCTCCCGGGTCTCGGCCAGGACGCGCGCCGTGTGGTGGACCCAGGCGGGCACGCCGGACTCGCCGCGGTGCGGCACGGGCGCGAGGAACGGGGCGTCGGTCTCGACCATCAGGCGATCCTCGGGGACGCGCGCCGCGGCGCGACGCAGGTCGGCCGCGTTCTTGTAGGTGAGGTTCCCGGCGAACGACGCCGTCCAGCCGAGCCCGAGGCCGGCCTCGAGCAGCGCCTCGTGACCGTTGCAGCAGTGCAGCACGCCGCGGAGGTGCGGGTGGTCGCGCAACGCCCGCACCGCGGCGCGCGAGGCGTGGTCGCCGCCCTGCGCGTCGCGGACGTGCAGGATCAGCGGCAGGTCGTGCTCCGCGGCACGCTCGGCGTGCCAGTCGAAGGCGCGCCGCTGCGTCTCGAGCGTCTCCTCCTTCCAGTGGTCGTCGAAGCCGGTCTCGCCGACCGCCACCACCCGGGGGTGGGAGAGGAGCTCCTCGGTCTCGGCGCGGACGCTCGCGTCCGCGGCCCGCGACGCTTCGTTGGGGTGCACGCCGACGGCGGCGAAGACGCGCGGATCCGATTCGGCCAGGCGCACGGCGGTCCGGCTCCGGTCCGGGTCGGTGCCGACCGTGATCATCGCGCGCAGGTCGCAGTCGAGCGCCGCGTTCAGGTCGCGCGTCCGGTCGAGGTGGCAGTGGGAGTCGATCACGGACGACACGGTAGCAGCCGCGCTCGGCTCGACGACGCGGACCGGTGGCGGCGTCGGCGTCCGTTTGAGAGTTCTGTAAGAACCCGACCCGTACCTTGGGGGCGCACCACGCGATGGGGAGCGGCCCGCTGGACCGCCATCGGTTCCGCCCGCTCCCAGCTTCGGCGAAAGGGGACGGCATGCAGGCGATGCAACGCACGGACGGACCGCGCCACGATCGGGTCCGCCGCATGAGCACCGAGGAACTGGCGGCCGCGATCGCGAACTGCGAAACGGCGATCGCCGACGGCAGCGCGGACATCGAGGACTACGAAGCGTTCGTCCTCTGTCAGAAGGAGTTGGCCCGCCGCACCTGGTCGTGACCGTTCGGTCGCGAGCGCCCGGACGCGGCCGGCCGGTCGGAAGCCCCGCGGGCCGGTAGCGGCGGACGCCCGCGCCCGTCCGCCGCTCCGTATGATGCCCTCATGACTTCGCACTCCGAGCCGGCGCGAGCCGGCACCTTCGCCGTGCTCCTCGGCCGCCTCCCGGCGGTGGTGGCGGCGACCGTTCTCGCCGCGCTCCTCGCCGGCTGCGTTCCCGGTTCCGGGCCCGCGATGGTGACGCCCGTTCCCGGACCGAACGGCGGCGCCGACCCGGTCGCGGAGGCGCCCGACGGCGAGCCGGTCGTGCCCGCCGAATGGCGCCAGGAGGGCGAAGCGTCGTGGTACGGCCCGAACTTCGCCGGGCGCACCACCGCCAACGGCGAGACGTTCGACCCGTCTCGGCTCACCGCAGCGCACCGGACCCTCCCGTTCGGCGCGCGCGTGCGCGTCACGAACCTCCGCAACGGGCGCAGCGTGATCGTCCGCATCAACGATCGTGGACCGTTCGCCCGCGGGCGCGTGATCGACCTGTCGCGCGCCGCGGCCGAAGCGGTCGGCATGATCGGGAGCGGCGTGGCGCCGGTCCGCGTCGAGCCGGCCGACCTCGCCGGTCCGCGACGCCTTCGGTCCGACGACCGCCTCGGCGGCTACGACGTGATGGTGCCCGGCTTCGCCGCCGGTCGGCTGCTCGTGCTCCGCAACGAGCTCGGTTCCGAGGTCCTCGTCCGCACCGTCGACCTCGAGCCGAACGGCGCCGAGGACCCGACCGGCACCGACGTGTGGGCGTCGGCCGGGCTGGCGGAACGGTTCGGCGACCGGGCCACGATCGTTCTCGACTGACCTCAGCGGCGGCAGGCGCCCGCGATCTCGGCGGCCAGCGCCTCCAGGTCGCCGCCTTCGGCGATCCGTCGGATCACGGCGCTGCCGACCGCCACGCCGTCGGCGACGGCGGCGACCGGCGACGCGGTGGCGGCGTTGCCGACGCCGAACCCGACCACGACCGGAAGGTCGGACGTCGCGCGGAGCCGACGGACCAGGTCCGGCACCGCGTCCGACGCCGCGTCGCGCATGCCGGTGACGCCGGTGACGGAGACGGCGTAGACGAAGCCGCGCGACGCCTCCGTCACCGTCCGCATCCTCGCCTCGGTCGAGGTCGGGGCCGCCAGGAAGACCGTCGCCAGATCGTGCTCCCGGGAGGCCTCGATCAGGTCGCCCGCCTCTTCGGGCGGCAGGTCCGGAAGGATCGCCCCGTCGGCGCCGGCCGCGGCCAGGTCGCGCACGAAGCCGCGCTCCCCGCCGTGGGCGTAGCAGACGATCGGGTTCGCGTAGGTCATGATCACGATCGGCGTGTCCGTCTCCGAACGCAGCTCGCGCACCTGGTCGAGGACGTGGGCGGTCCGGACGCCGGCGCGGAGCGCCTCCTCGCTCGAACGCTGGATCGTCGGGCCGTCGCCGAGCGGATCGGAGAAGGGGAGGCCGACCTCGAGCAGGTCGGCGTGCCGCAGCAAGGTGCGGGCGTGCCGCAGGAACGCTTCGCGGTCGGGCCAGCCGCCCGTCAGGTACGGCAGGAACGCCGCCCGGTCGTCGCGGCGGGCCGCGTCGAAGGCGGCGCGGACCCGCGCCTGGCCGCGCGCCGGCCCGGTCACGCCGCCTCCTCGTCCAGCAGCCGCTGGACTTCGGACACGTCCTTGTCGCCCCGGCCGGAGAGGTTCACGACCAGCTCCGCGTCGCGCGGCATCGTCGACGCGAGCTCCGTCGCGTAGGCGATCGCGTGGCTCGATTCGAGGGCGGGCACGATCCCCTCCGTGCGCGACAGCAACCCGAACGCGTCGAGCGCCTCGCGGTCGGTGACCGAGACGTACTCGGCCCGCCCCGATTCGAAGAGGTAGGAGTGCTCCGGCCCGACGCCCGGGTAGTCGAGCCCGGCGGAGACGGAGTGCGCCGGCGTGATCTGACCGTCCTCATCGGAGAGCAGGTGCATGAAGGCGCCGTGCAGCACGCCGGTCTTGCCGACGGCGACGGGGGCGGCGTGCGCGCCGGAGTCGAGCCCCCGGCCGGCCGCCTCGACGCCGATCAGGCGCGGACGTTCGCCCTCCGGCAGGTAGGCGAACGGGGCGAAGATCCCGATCGCGTTGCTGCCGCCGCCGACGCAGGCCACGACCGCGTCCGGCACGCGCCGGCCGGTCCGTTCCTCGAGCTGGTCCATCGTCTCGAACCCGATCACGCTCTGCAGGTCGCGCACGATCCGCGGGTACGGATCCGGTCCGACCACCGATCCGATCACGTAGAAGGTGTCGTGTACGTTCGTGACCCAGTCGCGGATGGCCTCGTTGGTGGCGTCCTTGAGGGTGCGCGTGCCGCTCGCCACCGGCCGCACTTCGGCGCCGAGGAGGCGCATGCGGAAGACGTTGAGGGACTGGCGCCGGACGTCCTCCTCGCCCATGTACACGACGCACGGCAGGTCGAAGCGGGCGCAGGCGGTGGCGGTCGCGACGCCGTGCTGACCGGCGCCGGTCTCGGCGATGATTCGGGTCTTGCCCATCCGCTTGGCGAGCAGGACCTGACCGACGGTGTTGTTGATCTTGTGCGCGCCGGTGTGGTTCAGGTCCTCCCGCTTGAGCCAGATGCGGGCTCCGCCCGACCGCTCCGTGAGGTTCTCGGCGAGCGTCAGCAGGCTGGGCCGGCCCACGAAGGTGCGGAGCGTCTCGTCGAGGCGTGCCTGGAACGCTTCGTCCGCGGTGGCCTCGTCGAAGGCGGCGGCGAGTTCGTCCAGGGCGGGGATCAGGGTTTCGGGCACGTAGCGGCCGCCGAAGCGGCCGAAGCGGCCCCGAACGTCGGGGGTGGGGAACATGGGAACCTCCCAGCGGGTCCGCGCGTCGGCGGCCGCGGTCCGGACCTGGGGTCCGGCCGCAGGGGGACGACGGGCGATGGCGGTGTGCGGCGGGTTCCCGGGCCGTCAGGCGCCGGGACGTGCGGGCACGGCGCGGCCGAACCGCGCGCGGCGCCTCCACCGTTGGTGGCGACGCTTGAAGGCGCGGGGGGTGCGGACGCGGGGCCGGGGGCTCATGGGCGGAAGGCTACCGCGTGGCGCCGCCGACGTCCACGGTTCGTGCATCGTCAGCCGCCGTGGAGCCACGTCTCGTGCGCCTCGGTCAGTCGGCCCGGTGCGCGCGGCAGGTCGGCGGCGCCGCCGACGTCGATCAGCTCGGCGGCGGACGTCTCGCTCGGTTCGGGCAGCAGGCCGAGCGTCGCGGCCAGTAGGCCGACCACCCGTTCCGGCCGCACGCCCGCGTCGCGGAGCGCGTGCAGGGTGCGGTCGCCGCGCCGCTTCGAGAGCCGCATACCGTCGGGACCGAGCAGGAGCGGCACGTGCGCGTACGCCGGGGTCGGCAGGCCGAGCGCCCGTTGGAGCGCGATCTGCGCCGCCGTCGCCTGCAGCAGGTCGTCGCCGCGGACCACCTCCTCGATCCCCATGACGGCGTCGTCGACCACCACCGCGAGGGCGTACGCGAAGAGACCGTCGGCACGGCGCAGGACGAGGTCGCCGACCTCCGCCTCGAGGTCGAACGCCTGCGGACCCGCCAGGCGGTCGGTCCAGGCGACGGTGCCGGGGCCGACGCGGAGACGGACGGCGGGCGTCCGCCCGGCGGCGCGCTTGGCCGTTTCGGCCCGGGCGTTCCGTGCCCGCTCGCGACGACCGTACGGCGGGGTCGGTCCGTGCGGGGCGGAGGCGAGTTCGCGCAGGTCCTTGCGGGAGAGCCAGCAGGCGAAGGTGGCTCCGTCCGCGGTCAGTCGCCCGAGCGCCGCTTCGTAGGCGGCGGTCCGTTCCGACTGGAGGTACGGTCCGTACGGACCGCTCACGTCCGGCCCCTCGTCCCAGTCGAGTCCGAGCCAGCGGAGTTCGGCCAGGTTGCCGTGGACGGCGGCCGGTACGGTACGGGGCCGGTCGAGGTCCTCGACCCGCAGCACGAACGACGCGCGGGCGGCCCGTGCCCGCCACCAGGCGACCAGGGCCGTCCGCGCGTTTCCGAGGTGCAGTCCTCCCGTGGGGGAGGGGGCGTAGCGACCGCGTCGCACGCGTGCTCGGTCGGACTCCGCCGTCAGGCGCGTCCGGCGACGCGCAGCGCCTCCTGCATCGCCGCGCCCATGTCGCTCGGGGTGCGGGCGACGACCACGCCGGCGCCTTCGAGCGCGGCGATCTTGGCGTCGGCGGTGCCCTTGCCGCCCGAGACGATCGCCCCGGCGTGCCCCATCCGCTTCCCGGGCGGGGCGGTGGTACCGGCGATGAAGCCGGCGACCGGCTTGTCGAGGTGCTCCGCGATCCAGGCGGCGGCCTCCTCCTCGGCGGTGCCCCCGATCTCGCCGATGAGGATCACGCCTTCGGTCTCCGGGTCGCGCGCGAACAGCTCGAGGGCGTCGACGAAGTCGGTGCCGTTGACGGGGTCGCCGCCGATGCCGATGGCGGTGGTCTGGCCGAGTCCGGCGTCGGTGAGCTGCTTCACCGCTTCGTACGTCAGGGTCCCGGAGCGGCTGACGACGCCGATGCGCCCACCCTCGTGGATGTAGCCGGGCATGATCCCGATCTTGCAGGCGTGCGGGGTGATGACGCCCGGGCAGTTGGGACCGATCAGGCGGGTGCCGGTGCCTTGGAGGGCCCGCTTCACGACCACCATGTCCTGGACCGGGATCCCTTCGGTGATGCAGACGACCAGCTCGATGCCGGCGTCGGCGGCCTCGAGGATCGCGTCGGCGGCTCCGAGCGGCGGCACGTAGACGACGCTGGCGTTCGCGCCGGTCGCGGCGACGGCGTCGCGGACCGTCTCGAACATGGGGAGGTCGACCTCGAAGCGCGCGCCCCGGCCGGGCACGCCGCTTGCGTCGACGTCGCCCTCGAAGCGCAGCTTGGTGCCGCCCTTGCGCGGATGCACCCCGGCCACGACGTTCGTGCCGTAGGCGATCGCGCGGTCGGTGTGGAAGCGTCCGGCGCTGCCGAGCCCTTGGACCAGCAGTCGCGTCTCGGTACCGACCAGGACGCTCATCGTGCCGCCTCGACGATCTTGGCCGCGCCGTCCTTCATGTCGCTCGCGGTGAGGACGTCGAGTCCCGACTCCTCCAGGATCTTCTTGCCCAGTTCCACGTTCGTCCCCTCCAGACGGACGACCAACGGCACCTCGAGGCCCACCTCCCGCACGGCCGCGACCACGCCCTCCGCGATGGTGTCGCACTTCATGATCCCGCCGAAGATGTTCACGAAGATCCCCTTGACCGCCGGGTCGCGCGTGATGATCTTGAACGCCGCGGTGACGTTCTCGGTGGTGGCGCCGCCGCCGACGTCCAGGAAGTTCGCCGGCTCGCCGCCGACCTGCTTGATCGTGTCCATCGTCGCCATCGCCAGACCGGCGCCGTTCACCAGGCAGCCGATCGTGCCGTCGAGCTTGATGAAGCTCAGGCCGTACGCCGACGCCTCGCGTTCGGCGGGGTCCTCCTCCGTCTCGTCCCGCAACTCGGCGAGTTCCGGGTGCCGGGGAAGGGCGTTGGCGTCGAAGGCGACCTTTCCGTCGAGCGCGAGCACGTCGCCCGCTTCGGTCACGACCAGCGGGTTGATCTCGATCAGGTCGGTGTCCATGTCGCGCGCGAAGGCGGCGAGCGACTTCATGAACCGCACCGCGTTCGCGAGGGCGTCGCCGGAGAGGCCGAGACCGAGCGCCAGGCGCCGTGCCTGGAAGTCGGCGAGGCCGACGGCCGGATCGATCGTCTCGCGCAGGATCTTCTCCGGCGTCGCCTCGGCCACCTCCTCGATCTCGGTGCCGCCCTCGGTCGACGCCATGAGCAGGTTCCGTCCGCTGGCGCGGTCGAGCACGACGGCCAGGTACAGCTCCTGGGCGATCGCGATCCCTTGCTCGACGTAGAGGCGCCGCACGGTCTTGCCCGACGGGCCGGTCTGCACGGTGACGAGGGTCGAACCGAGCATCCGTTCGGCCAGCGCGCGCACCTTCGCCTCGGTCGCCTCGGGACCGCCGGAGACGCCGTCGGTGACGACCGTCACGCCCCCCAGGTCGGGGTGCTCCTGGAAGCGGCCCTTGCCGCGGCCGCCGGCATGGATCTGGGACTTGACGACCACCACCGGAACGCCGCTCGACTCGATCAGCGGACGGACGGCGGCGACCGCCTCGTCCGGGGTGGTGGCGACGCGCCCGTCGGGCACGGCGATGCCGCGCTCCTGCATGAGTCGCTTCGCTTGGTACTCGTGGATCTTCAACGCAGACCTCCCGCGGGTCGCGCGCGCGGCGCGACCGGAATCGCCGCAGGGTATCCGATCGCGCGGGACGCGACCGTGGGCCGGATCGGCGCGTACGGCGCACCCGGCGCGCAGGCGGTACGCTCCGGGGCATGCACCGAACCGCCCTGCTCTCCGTCGCCGACGCCGCCGAGCACGGATCCGCCGAGGACCGCACCGTGCAGGCGGTCCGCGAGGTCCTGGCGCGCGGCCCGTTCGTCGAGGTCGACTACGCCCGGGTTCCGCTCGAACAGGCGCGCGTCCGCGCGCAGCTGCGGCTCTGGTCCGACGCCGGACGGACCGACCTGATCCTGACCGCGGGGGGGACCGGCCTGGCGCCCCGGGACCGGACGCCCGAGGCGACGCGGGACGTGCTCGAGCGCGAGGTGCCCGGCCTGGCGGAACGGGTCCGCGCCGAGGGCTGGCGTCGGACGCCGGCCGCCGCGATCGAGCGCGGCCTGGCCGGACT
>SLSQ01000292.1 GCA_007130355.1 Trueperaceae bacterium | reverse complement strand
CGAACCGTTCGGGCGGGAAGGTCGGCTCCTCGAGCCAGGAGGCGTTCAGCTCGATCAGGGCGGGGATCGCCGCGCGCGCCTCCGCTTCGCTCCAGGCGCAGTTCACGTCGACCGAGATCGGCACCTCCGGTCCGACCGCGTCGCGGCAGGCGGCCACGTGGGGGATCGTGATCTCGTGCAGCTTGAGTTCGCGGAAGCCGTCGGCCAGGGCGCGTTCGCAGACGCGCGGGGCGACCGCGTCGTCGGCGTAGCGCACCAGACTGGCGTAGAACGGCACCGGTTCCGGCGACCCCGCGCCCCCCAGCAGACGATGCAGCGGCACTCCTTCGCGCTTCGCCTTCAGGTCCCACAGCGCCATGTCGACGCCGGAGATGGCGTGGACCGTGATCCCGTGCCGGCCGAACAGGTGCAGCCGGCGCTGGGTGGCCAGGTTCCAGGCGTACGGGTCGTCCACCTCGGTCCCGACCAGCACCGGCGCGATCGTGCGGTCGATCATCGCCTTGGTGGCGTCGACGGTGAAGTAGCCGAACCCTTCGCCCCAGCCGACCGTGCCGCGGTCGTCCTCGATCCGGACCAGGCACACCTCGAGCCGGTTCCAGGTGGTGGGGCCGATCCCCTGCCCCTTCCCGCCGTCCTCGAACGGGACGTCGATGATCATGGTGTCGACCTTCGAGATCCTCACGCTTCCTCCTCGTGCTCGGGCGGGGCTCCGATCGGGAACGGCAGGTCGATCGCCGCGTAGCGGCCGCCCACGTACTCGCGGCCGAGCCGCTGCGGCATCGCCTCGTACGCCACGAACTCCGGATCCAGGTGGTCCTCGGCACGGTCGGTCGGCCGGTAGCCGAGCAGGTGCGCGCGGCGGTTGCGGTAGAGCGGATCGGGGCAGGCCGAAACACCGTAGACCACGTCGCAGGCGACGTCCGGGTTCTCGACCCCGATCGCGACCAGCTGCGCCAGATCGCGGGCGCTGGTCCACAGGCGCAGCGCCCGGTCGTCGCCCACGGTGGGGTCGGCGTTGCCGATGCGGACGATCAGGGTCCGGATTCCGTAGCGGCGCGCGTAGGCGGTGGCGGCCAACTCGCCGTACGCCTTGCCGAGCCCGTACACCGCGTCGGGCGCGTAGGAGGCGTCGTCGCCGGCGAATCCGTCGCGCGGGTGCAGCCCGTGCACGTGGTGGCTGCTGGCGTACACGAAGCGCGGCACCCCCTCGGTGCGCACGGCGTCGAGCAGGTGCATCGTGGCGCGGAAGTTGGCGTCGATCGACGGGTCGAAGCGTAGCTCGACGCCGTGGACGACCGCGAGGTGGAGCACCGCGTCGACCCCGCGCACCACGGCGCGTACGTGGGCGGCGTCGGCCAGGTCGCCGGTCGCGATCCGCTCCCCATCGTGCGGATCGTCGATCGCGACCCGGTCGTGGAGCACCAGGTCGTAGCGCTCGCGCAGGTACGGCCGGAGCGCGCGTCCGACCTTGCCGGCGGCGCCGGTCACGAGCAGGACGCGGCGACGATCGCCGGCGCGGTCGCGGCGGAGTGCGTTCGGTTCGGGCGGCGTCACGACGGTCGATCCCCTTCCGGACGTGGGCGATGGGCGCGGCGGAACCCAGGTTGACACGGACCCGACGGCCCCGTACGCTCGGACGATCCTGGTCATACCACCCGACCGGAGCGGACGAAAGGGGATCATGGCGCACGCGCTCGACACCGACCCGGAACCGCGGCCGGAGTCCGTGCCGACGGCTCCGAACCCGCCGCACGACGCCGATCTGCGGCCGGTCCCCCGCTCCTCGCTCACCGCCGAGACGGTCGCCTGCCTGCAGCGCTGGATCGTGGCCCGTGGCGACGCCGGTCCGACGCGCCTCCCCAGCGAACGCGACCTGGCGCAGCGGCTCGGCGTGAGCCGCATCGTCGTCCGCGAAGCGGTGGGTCGCCTGACCGCGCGCGGCCTGCTCGAGGTGCGCCCCGGCGTCGGAACCTTCGTCGCACCGGTCCGGGACACGTCCGTCACCGAACCGCTGCGTCTCTACCTGTCCCGCCGGGACCTGCGGACCGACGACCTGTTCGGCCTGCGGCTCGCGCTCGAACCGGCGATCGCCGCCGCCGCGGCCGGTCGCGCCGACCCCGACGCCGTCGCCCGCCTGCACCCGGCGATCGAGCGCATCGACGCCGTGGCGGAGGCGATCGACCCGAGCGACCCCGAAACCCTCGAAGCGTTCGCCTGGTCCGACCTCGCCTTCCACCAGGAGCTCGCCCGCGCCAGCGGCAATCCGCTCTTCGACCTGCTGCTCGCGCCCCTGATCGACCGCCTGCTCGAGGTCCGCCGCGACGGAGCGCGGGTGCCCGGCTCGGTCGCCACCGCCAACGACGGCCATCGCGCCGTGCTCCGTGCCATCGAAGCCGGCGACGCCGACGCGGCCGCCGCCGCGATGCGCGCCCACCTGCTCGAGGTGCGCGCGATGCTCCCGCCCGATCCCGACCCCGATCCCGACCCGGAACCCGACCCCGACGACGCCGAGGAGGCCCCATGACCGTTCCCGACCCCGACCGCCGCGACCGCATGATCGCCGCCGTACGCGCCTATTTCGACGCCTGCAACGCCGCCAGCCGCGAGCGGTTCGCGACGGTGCTGAGCGACGACTGCGTCCACTGGTTCCCGCCCGAAGCGGGCGGGCCGTACCGAGGACGCGACGCGATCGCCGACCTCTGGATCGGCTTCGTCCGGGCGAAGGGATCGTGCTGGACGATCGACCGCCTAGTGTGCGACGGCCAGGAGATCTGCGTCGAGTGGACCCACTTCAAGCCGGAGGTCGCCGAACGGATCCGCGGCTCCGAGTGGTACACCTTCGGCGCCGACGGCAAGATCGACGGGATCTGGGCCCACTACGCCTCGCCGCGCGATCCGGGCCGACCCGCCAACGAGCTCGAGGGCTTCGACTACGCCGGCCTCGCCTACCCGCTCGACCCGCCCGAGCTCGACGCCGACCTCCTCACCGAACGCGCCCGCAACGTGGCCGCCGAATCGCCGGCGTGAGCGACGCACCGGTCCTCGACCCGCTCTCCGGCGACACGCGCGACCGGTTGCGCGGCGCGTCGACCGCGACGCTGGCGACGGTGCTGTGGACGCGCGGCTTCCGCAACCGCGTGCTGCGGAGCACGCACCGGCTGCGTCCGGGCGGGCCGCCGATGGTCGGCGTCGCCCGGACGCTGCGGTACGTCGCCGCGCGCGCCGACCTGGACACCCTGGAACGGTGGAAGACGGAGGAGAACCCGCAACGCCGCATCGCCGACGAGATCGAGCCGGGGCAGGTGCTGGCCATCGAGGCGCGCGAGGACCGCTCCTGCGGGACGATGGGCGGCATGCTGATCGCCCGCATGCAGGTGCGCGGCGCGGCCGGCGTGGTCTCCGACGGGCCGTTCCGCGACGGGCCGTTCATCGCTGCGCTCGAGATGCCCAGCTACGCGAACGGCATGAACGCGAACACGAACCTGGTCGCCCACCACCCCGAGGACCTCGACCGCACGATCACCTGCGGCGGGGTGATGGTCCGGCCCGGCGACGCGATCGTCGGCGACGACGAAGGGGTGATCGTGATCCCGCGCCACCTCGTCGACGAGGTCGCCGAGATCGCGGCCGCCAAGGAGCGCGAGGAGGCGTGGATCGAGCGGCGCATCCTCGCCGGCGCACCGGTCGAGGGCAGCTACCCGATGGACGCCGCCACCCGAGCCGCCTACGAGGCCGAGTCGTCCGGCTCGGGCGGATCGGGCGGGTCCGGCGCCTGAACGCTCGACGCACGCGCCGCGTCGTCGAGCGGTGCGTCGTCGCGCGGCGCGACCGGCGCCGGGCCCGCCACGTCCTCCTCCGCACCGAACCGGACGCCGGTCGCCGCCGCCCAGCGGGCCAACGCCTCGAGCCGCGCCCGGACCTCGGCGCTCCTCAGGAACGGTTCGTGCGTGAAGGCGCAGATCCGCGCCGGTCCGCCCGCCGCGCGCCGGCGGACGAGCGCGGCGGCGGCGGTCCGGACCGGATCCGGATCGGACTCCAGGCGCGGCAGGCTGGCCGCGTACCGCATCCCGTCGTGCGGATCGGCCCACGCGCCCGTCGCGCGCAGCGCGGTGCGGGCCGCGGGCGGCAGGGCGTACGCCTCGTCGCGGTCGTCGTCGGGCGTCAGCAGTCGGCTCGGGCCGTGGGGCGCGTCGCGCCAGGCGCGCACGACGTCGGCGCGTCCCTGGAACCGGTGGGTGCGGACGGTGCGCGTCCACCCCTCCGGACCGGCGAAACGGCGCGCCTGCGCCCGGACGCGGTCGTGATCCCGGCGCGCCTCCTCGGCCGAGACGCCGCCCGCGCCGTAGCTCGCAGCGGCGTTCCGGCCGTGGAACCCGAACCGCAGCCACGACGCCTCGCGCGCCAGGGCGGGCGCGAACCGGTCGGGAACCTCCTCGATCCGCCCGGCCCCCGATTCGGCGAACAGGTACAGGTCGCAGGTCGCGCCGGTACGGGCGTGCAGCGCCCGCAGGAACGCCAGCTCCGGCGCCCGGAACGGATCCCGGCCCCCGTCCGCCGCCGCCCGCAGGAGCGCGTCGAGCACGTCGTCGACGCTCAGGTGGAGGACCGGTGCGGCCGCGGACCCGCCGGGCGCCGGCGTCAGTCCAGGAAGATCGGGCTCGCCCACGCCGCCTGCCCGTCGGCCTGCACCACCCGCAGGTAGAGGAAGCCGCCCTCGCCCGCGGGCGGGGCGAAGGCGCCGGCGTGCTCGAGCGTCCACTCCCGTTCCGGCGCGGCGCGCGAGACCACCAGGGCCGGCGCCGACAGGCCGCCCGCGAACCGTCCGACGCTGCGGCGCGCCAGTTCGGGCAGGCCGACGCGCATCCGGCCGGCCTCGCTCTCGACCTCGAAATCGGTGCCTTCGTCGCCGTCCACGATCAGGTGCATCGTCTGCGGTCCGCCCGCCTCGTGGTGCGTGCCGCCCCGGTCGCCCGACGGCACCGAGTGCGCGTGCGCCCGCCACGCGACCCCCTCCTCGTCCACGCGCTCGACCGCCTCGGTCGGTTCGGCATCGGCGTTGCCGTGCCCGGCGTAGCGGAAGTACGGGGTGGCGGCCTCGATCCGTCCGCCGTGGACGCGGGCACGGACGCTCCAACGGGAGATCGTGCCGTGGCGTCCCCAGCCGGTCTCGATCCGGACCGCGTGCCGGCCGGGCACGAACGCCGAGCTCCGCTCCGGCAACGGCAGCGGCCGTACCGTCCAGCCGCTGCGGTCGCCCACGATCAGGTCCCAGCGCACGATCGCGTCCGTCCCGCGCACGGCGGCGCGCAGCTCCATCGCGTCGCGCCGCGTCACCGCCTGACCGAGCCCGGCGCCGTCCAGGTCCAGGTCGATCCCGACGTGCGGTCCGGTCGAAGCGATCGTGCGGCGGGCGCGCAGCGCCTCGACGATCCCCTCGCGCGTCGCTTCGCGCACCCACAGGCCGGTGCGGCCGTGCCCGTAGTGCCCCGGGTAGCCGTCGTGCGTGTCGGTGCCCGCCTGGAAGCCGAAGCGGTGGCCGGCGACCAGTCCGTCGCGGGCGGTCGAGGCGCCCTGACGAAAGCCCATGTTCTCGCCGTACGGACGCGGTGCGTCGTCCGCTTCGGAGGAGCCGTGGCTCGAGAAGATCTCGAGGACCGGCGAGCGATCCGGATCGAACGAGTCCCAGTCGATGCCGCGCCAGCCGGTGGCGTAGCCGATGTGGTGCGGCATCACCAGCGGATCGACGCCCGCCTCCCGCAGGCGCCGCTCCAGCGCGGCGGGCGTGTCCGCGTCCAGCAGCGGCAGGGCGTCGCTGGCGGCGTAGGCGTTGTGGTCGCCGTAGCGCATCGAGTGCCACTCGTAGCTCGGCAGGGTCGTGAAGCGGCCGTCGACGTTCGCGGCGTTCACGGTGCGCGTCAGGTGCGGCCAGAAGCGGCGGTTCTTCTCGAATCCGCCGAAGTGCTTCAGCATGGTCCCGTCGTTCCCCTCCAGGTCGGTCGGGATGTCCGGCCAGAAGGCGTGCCCGGTGATGCTGACCGCGTCGAGGTGCGCGGCCGCGTTCGCCAACGCGCGCTCGGCGGTGCCGAAGCCGTAGCTGACGGCGCAGTGGGCGTGCAGGTCGGCCCAGATCCAACGCATGACGCTCCCTTCCCGGCGGGTCTAGACGCCGCTGTAGACGGAGAAGCCGCCGTCGATCGGGACGACGGCCCCGGTCACGAAGCGGCTCGCGTCGCTGAGCAGCCAGATCAGGGCGCCGAGCAGCTCGTCCGGCTCGCCGAAGCGGCCCATCGGCGTGCCGTCGATGATCTGCCGGCCGCGCTCGGTGAGGCTGCCGTCCTCGTTCAGCAGCAGCGCGCGGTTCTGTTCCGCAACGAAGAAGCCGGGCGCGATCGCGTTGACGCGCAGGCCCTCGCCGTGCTGCTTGGCGAGGGTGGTCGCCAGCCAGCGGGTCAGGTTGTCGACCGCCGCCTTGGCGGCCGAGTAGCCGGCGACGCGGGTGACCGCCTGCAGCGAAGCCATCGAGGAGACGTTCACGATCGCGCCGGCGCCGCGCTCGATCATGACCGGCGCGAACGCCTGCGTCGGCAGGAGGGTCCCGAAGAAGTTCAGGTCCATCACGCCGCGCATCGCCTCGGGTTCCAGGTCGGGCAGCGACTGCTCCGGCGACAGCGTGGCGCCCGGCTGGTTCCCGCCCGCTCCGTTGACGAGCAGGTCGATCCGGCCCCACTCGGCCAATACGCGCTCGCGGACCTCGGCCAGCGCCGCCTCGTCGAGGACGTCGGCGGGCGTCGCCATCGCCTCGCCGCCGCCGTCGCGCACCGAGGCGGCGACCGCCTCCGCCTTCTCGGCGCGGCGGCCGAGGACGGCGACGCGGGCGCCCGCCTGGGCGAGGCCGTGGGCCATCACCGTCCCCAGCACGCCGGTGCCGCCGGTCAGGACGCACACCTTGCCGTCGAGGCGGAAGTCGGGGCGGAAGCGGGCGGCGTCGTGCGCGGCGTCGTGCGTCGGGTTCTGGCTCATGCGGGGGTCCTTTCGGGTTGGGGCGGAGGGCCCGGTGGCGGCGGGAACGTTCTGCCGGCTCGGATCGGGCGGTCCGGGGGCGGACGGTTCGGGGCGGACGGTCCGGCGCGGACGGTGCGGCTCACGGCCGCCGCTCGGGCGCTCCGGCCTCCGGACCGACCGGTGCGAAGCGGAACATGCCGTACTGGGCGCCGGTGAGCGTATCGTCGCCGGTCTCGTGGGCGTGCCGCCACATCCGCTGCGCCAGGTCGCGGAGCACGGGGGCGTGGTCCGGATCGTCGGCGAGGTTGGCGAACTCGTGCGGGTCGGTCTCGAGGTCGTACAGTTCGTCGCGGGCGAAGCCGTTGAACACGTACTTGAAGCGCCCGTGCCAGACGATGCGCTGCGTGTAGCCGAAGCGCTGGCCGTGGAACTCGGCGAAGGCGGTCGCCTCCGGATCGTCGAGGCGGTCGCCGCGCAACCGCGGCGTCAGGTCGCGCCCGTGGCTGGGATGATCGCGGTCGAGCAGCAGCCGCAGCACGGTCGGTCCGAGGTCGGTGAGGCCGACGGGCTCGTCGATGACCGTCCCCGACGCGACGCCGGGGCCGCGCACGATCCACGGCACGCGGTACGCCTCCTCGTAGGCGGGGGCGCCCTTGAGGAACAGGCCGTGCGCACCCAGGTAGTCGCCGTGGTCGGAGGCGAAGACGACCAGGGTCTCCTCCTCCTGGCCGCTGTCGCGGAGCGCCGCCAGGAGCCGGCCGACCTGATCGTCGAGCCCGGCGCAGAGCGCGCGGTAGCAGGCGATGGCGGTGCGGACCTCCTCTTCGCTCAGGTCGCGCCAGGCGGTGCGGATGCGGGCGTAGACCTCGGGCGCCGCGTCCAGCGGATCGCGGTACGAGACGGGCAGCTCCACCCGGCCCAGGTCGATCCGGTCGAACAGCTCGCGCGGCGCCACGTACGGATCGTGCGGCGCCTCGGTGCTCACCACCGCCATCCACGGCCGGTCCGGCTCGGCAGCGGCGCGGCGGATGAAGTCGATCCCACGGTCGACCAGAGCCGCCTCGGGCGTGCCGCTGGCCGGTTCGTCGCTCACGCCGGCCAGCAGGAACTCCCGGTACCCGTCGTGCCGGACCGCGATCCGTGGCACGAGCGGCGCGTCGTGGTCCTGGACGCCGGTGAGGCGCAGTTCGGTTTCGTACTCGTCGAACCCGAACCGTTCCAATCGGTCGCTGCGCTCGACGTGCCACTTGCCGAAGTAACCGGTCCGGTAGCCCGCATCGCGCACCGTCCGCGTCCAGAACGGCAGGTCGGACTTGAGTTCGGACCGTTCGGGCGGCACCGCGTGCGTCACGTCGACCATGCCGTGCGCGTGCGGCCGCAGACCGGTGAAGAGGCTGGCGCGGGTGGGCGAACAGATCGGGTTCGGGGCGTAGGCGCGGCGAAAGGACGCGCCCTCCCGGGCGAGCGCCTGCAGGTGCGGGGTCGGGCAGGGGCCGCCGGGCGTCACGGTGTCGGCCCGCTGCTGATCGGTGAGGATCAACAGCAGGTTCGGGGTGCGTGCCGCCCGATCTACGTGAGCGTCGTTCATGCGGTGCCTCCTTCGGGGGCGTTCAGGACGGGGCGGGCGCGGTGGGCGAGCCAGGCGGCCTGGGCGATCATCGCGAGCGTCATGCCGATCACGCCGACGTACAGGCCGGTCACGCCGCCCCAGGCGATGCCGAACGCGAACGTGGCGGCGGCGACGGCCAGGAAGATCAGCACCGATTCGAAGATGCCGCGGGTCCGTTCTCCGTACATGATCGCGCCCTGGTACCAGCTGTGCACCACGCGCAGGGCGGGCATGAGCACCGCCAACCAGAGGCCGGCGACCGCCAGTTCGGCCAGCCGGGGCGAGAGTCCGGCCACGGCGTCGAACCAGAGCGCCGCGAGGGGCGTGGCGGAGAGCGCGACCACGAGCGCGGTCACGACGGCGACCAGGCCCCAGGTGAAGCGACGCAGCACGCGCACGGCGCCGGGCCGCCGCATCAGCGCGATCACCACCTCGGTGTACGCCCAGCCGGGGCTCTGCAGGATCATCAGGAACCCGAACAGGACCGGCCACACCGCCAGCGAGTCGATCGGTTCCGGCATGCGGGCGAGGACCACCGTCACCAGCGTCTGGACGAACATCGTGAGCAGCACCAGCGAAACCAGCGGCGTCCAGAACCGCAGGAAGCGGCCGGGCGTGAGCGGCTCGTCCGGTTCCGGACCGGGCGGCAGGTGCTTGCGGACCGTGGCCATCGCCCGCACCCGCGTGTACCCCATCTCGCTCAGCACGCCCAGGATGATCGCGGTCGCCGCCAGTTGCGCGCCGGGCAGCAGGCCGCTCCAGGCGCCGAGCGCCAGCACCGCGCCGGCGACGCCAAGCCGCACGAACGTCCCGAAGATCACGATCCGCGACCGTCCGAAGCGGATCATGACGCCCTGCAGGAAGCGGCGGTAGCCGGTCCCGAGCGACCAAGGGGTCATGATCAGGAGCGTGATCCGGGCGGCATCGGCCACCTCGGGCGGCACGCCCATCCACTGACGCACGATCAGGTCGTAGGCGGGCGTGAGCGCGATCGCCGCGTGCAGCGTCACCAGCGCCGCGAGCACCCAGGTGGCGTACCGCACCAGGCGCCGGTAGGTGGCGCCGTCCCGAGCGAGCGCGGTCGAGGTCGGCAGCAACACCGTCGACGGCGATTGGATCAGCGTCGAGATGGCGAAGGCGACGCCCCAGGCGGCCAGCTGGATCTCGGGCGCGACCAGGCGGGCCACCACGGCGGTGACCAGCACCTGTTCGATCGTCATGAAGAACCAGCCGGCGGCCAGCGGCCACCAGGTGCGCACCACGTCGCGGGTGTGGAGCGGCCCCTCGGGCACGTCAGACACGCACGCCCCACCGTTCCAGCGCTTCGTCCCGCAGGGCGGTGCCGGCGCCGGGACGTTCCGGCCGGACGAAGCGACCGTCCTGGACGGTGGCCGGCTCGACGAAGCAGGACCGCATCCACGGGATGTGCTCGAGCAGGGTGCAGGCGGGGTGGGCCCAGGCGAGGTGCAGGTGCACCTGCATCATGTCGCCGATGTGGGGCACCACCGGCTTGCCGTGCGCGTGCGCCAGATCGGCGACCGTCCACCATTCGGTGACGCCGGCCAGGCGCACGGCATCGGCCTGCACGTAGTGGACGGCGTCGGCGGCGATGAAGTCGCGGAACGCGTCGGTGGTGTAGAGCTGTTCGCCCAGGGCGATCGGCGTGCTCAGCGCGCGCGCCAGGGCGACGTGCCCGGGCAGGTCGTCGAACGCGATCGGTTCCTCGATCCAGGTCACGTCGAATTCGGCGAGGCGCCGGCCGACCTCGAGCGCGCGAGCGCGGTCCCACGACCCGTTCGCGTCGACCATGAGCCGGGCGCCGTCGGGCAGGGCCTCGCGCACCGCCTCGACGCGGCGGAGGTCGCGGGCCGGCTCCTCGCTGCCGACCTTGATCTTGACGGAACGGTAGCCCTGGTCGGTGCGGAGGCGCGCCTCGTCGACCAGCCGGGCGTCGTCGCGGTCGAGCCAGCCGCCGTCGGTGTCGTACGCCTCGAGCCGCGTGTCCGCCGCGCCGCCCAGCAGCCGCCAGAGCGGCTGGTCCGCCTCCTGCGCCTTCAGGTCCCAGAGCGCCACGTCGATCGCGGCGAGCGCCAGGTGCGTGAGTCCGGCCCGGCCGACCCAGCGGATCGGCGGGTGGTGGGCCAGATCGCTCCAGAGCGCGCGGACCTCGCGTGGGTCACGACCGATCAGGAGCGGTCCGTACGCCTCGGCGATCAGCAGGGCGATCGCCCGGTCGGTCGGCAGATGGGCGTGGGTGCCGGTGTAGCCGGTCCCGACCCGGCCGCAGGCGGTCGTGATCCGAACGCCGGGCGCGCCCCACTTCTCGAGGGCGTGGGCGCCGTCGGCGATGCCGCCGCTCGTGACGGGGACGTGCAGCAGGAACGGTTCGACGGATTCGATGCGCATGGGGTTCGGTCCTCACGGTGCGGACGTACACGCTGCGGGCGTGCGCGGAGCGGCCGCGACGGTCGTCGCGGCCGCGGGGACGGGCGGCAGTCGGGGGCTCGGGGCCATGAGGGACGAGGCGCGGGACCGCGATCGTCAGCCGTCCTCCTCCTTGACCCGCGCGAAGTCCCAGCCGTTCTCGTCGCAGATCACGCGCACGTGGGACTCCCAGGTCGGTTCGTGCGTCGGCCGGCCGCCGGGGAAGCAGTCGACCACCAGGTACCGCATCGGTTCCTCGCCGAGGCACGGAACGCGGTGCCACGTGCCGGGCGGGATGCGGACCAGGTCGCCGGGCCGCAGCTCGCCCTGGTCCTCCGCGTCCGGTCCGATCTCGAGCCGGCCGCGGCCGGTCAGCACGTAGAACACCTGCTCGGTGTCGTCGTGCTTGTGGAGGGGCGGCGATTCGCCCGGTTCCATCACCGTCACGAACGATTCGGAGGCGGTCGCTTCGGCCCGGTCCATCACCAGGTGGTTCGCGTGGGTCGGGAACCGGTAGCGGACGGTGGCGTCGTCGTCGGTGCGGAACACGTACTTCATGCGCTGCTGCCTCCTTCGCTCCCGAACGCGCCCAGGTCGGGCGCCGCTTCGGGCAGGGGAACGGGGACCGCGTCCTCGGTGCGGAGCGACCAGGCGAGCAGGTGCTCGCGCATCGTCCGGACCGCATCGGCGTGGGCGGGATCGCGCGCCAGGTTGCGGAGTTCGTGGGGATCGGTCTCGTGGTCGTACAGTTCGTCCAGGTCGCCCATCGGGTCGGTGACGTAGGTGTAGCGGCGGGTACGGACCGCCTTGCGGCGCCCCTCCGCCTCGCGCCAGCGCAGCGTCGCCTTCGACGCCTCCAGCCCGTGCGCTGCGGGCAGCCGGTCCAGGTCCGCGAGGGTGCACGGCGGGCCGCCGGCGCCGTACTCGGACACCGTCGCCTCGCGCGGGGGCGCGTCGGTGACGGTGGGGAGCGGCTGGCCCTGCATTCCGGCCGGGACCGGCAGACCCTGCAGCCGCAGCAGCGTCGGCGTCAGGTCGACCAGGTTCACCGGCGACGGCTCGCGCGCGCCCTCCGGAACGCGTCCGGGCCACGACACGATCAGCGGCACGCGGATCAGGCAGTCGTAGAACACGCCGCCCTTGCGGGTCATGCCGTGCTCGCCGGCGAAGTCGCCGTGGTCGGAGGTGAACACGACGATCGTATCCTTGCGCAGGCCGGTGCGGTCGAGGGCGTCGAGGATCCGGCCGACGCCGTGGTCGACGAACCGCACCATCGCCTGGTAGACGGCGGCCAGACGTCGGCGTTCCTCCTCGCCGGCGGAGCCGACGTCGAGGATCCGGCGCAGGACGCGGTTCCGTTCGGGCAAGGCAGGGTCGTCCGGGGCCTCGATCGGCGGAAGCTCGATCGACTCGGGCGG
>SLSQ01000046.1 GCA_007130355.1 Trueperaceae bacterium | reverse complement strand
GGCCAGCTCCGGGCCGCGCCTCGGGTTCCGCCAGGCGAGGTGCGCGCGCGCCAGCCCGGCGAGCGGCGCGACGGTGGCCGCGTCGCTGCGGGCGAACTCGGAGAGGCCGCGGGCGCGACCGAAGGCGTGGATCGCGTCGCGCGCCCGCCCGTCCGCGAGCGCCGCCTCTCCGAGGAGGCAGGCGGCGGCGAGGGCGAGCGGTCCGTCCCGGAACCGTAGACCGAGGGCCTCGGCACGCTCGGCCCACCGCACCGTCCGCGCCGCGTCGCCGGGCGCGTCGCGCCAGTGCAGCGCGTTCCCCCGCTGGAGCGCCAGGTACCCGGCGTCGACCGAGCCGGGTCCGGTCCCCTCCGCGTCGGCCGGGTCGTCGCCGGCCGGGCCGCCGTCACGTTCCGCGACCGGACCCAGGATCGAGACGGCGAGGTCGACGCGGCCGACGAAGAGGGCGAGCTGACCGGCGCGGGCGCGCAACCGGTCCGGGAGCGCCGCGCTCCTCCGCTCGACGATCTCGGTCCAGAGCTCCACGGCGCCGTCCGGATCGTGCGGCCAGAGCGCCTCCGCCTCGGCGATCCGGTCGCGCGGCGGTCGGTTCACGGCCGCAGCGGGCGCCCCTCGACCGAGGGACGGACGTCGCGGCCGCGGCCGGCCGCGCGGGCGTGGTCCTTCAGGTGCGCCGCGAAGGCGCGCAGGGTCTTCGGTTCGCCGTGCACCAGACGCACGGTGGCGTCGGGCGCGCCGTCGAGCCAGGCCGTGAGGTCGCTGCGTCCGGCGTGGGCCGAGAAGCCGCCGACGGTGTGGACCGACGCGCGCACGACCACGGACTCTCCGAACAGCCGGATCCGTCGCGCCCCGTCGACCAGCGTGCGCCCCAGGCTCCCGTACGCCTGGAAGCCGGTCACCAGCAACCGGGTGTCCGCCTTCCAGAGGTGGTGGCGAAGGTGGTGCACGATCCGGCCGCCGGTCATCATGCCGGACCCGGCGATCACGATCAGCGGCCCCTCCCGGTCGTTGAGCGACCGGCTCGCCTCGGCGCTCGCGGTGGCTTCGAAGGCGGGCGGCGCGAACGGATCGTCGCCCGCCTCCAGGCGGTCGCGCAGCGCCGGGAGGAAGGCGTCCGGGTGGGATCGGTACGCCTGCGTGAGCCGGGCCGCCATCGGCGAATCCAGCACGACCGGCACCACCGGCAGGGCGCCGCTCCGCTGCAGGCGGGCGAGCTCGGCCAGGATCGTCTGCGCCCGGCCGAGGGCGAAGGCGGGGATCAGGACCCGGCCGCCCGCCGCGCAGGCCCGCCCGACCACGTCGGCGAACTCGGCCCGCGTCGCCGCCAGGTCGCGGTGGTCCCGGTCGCCGTAGGTGCCCTCGCAGAGGACGAAGCGCGCGCCGTCCAGCGGGTCCGGCCCCGGATGGAGGGGACCCTCGAACGGTCCCAGGTCGCCGCTGAACACCAGGCGGCCGGAACCGTCGTCCGGGTCGACGGCGAGCCAGGCGGAGCCGAGCACGTGCCCCGCCCGACGCAGCGTGGCGCGGGCGCCGGGGAGGTCGAACGGACGGTCGTACGGCACCTCGCGCAGGCGGGCGAGCACGGCGTCGACCTCCTCGTCGCCGAACGGCGGCGGACGCACCCGGTCCTCGTGGCCGCTGCGGCGGGCCTTGCGGAGCTCGCGGGCGTGGTCCTCGGCCGCGAGCTTGGCGGCGTCGCGGAGGATCGTCTCCGCCACGGCCCGCGCGCCGGGCGGGGCGACCACCTCGCCCCGGAACCCGCTCCGGACCAGGGTCGGGAGCCGCCCGACGTGATCGAGGTGGGCGTGGGTGAGGAGGACGGCGTCGATCTCGGCCGGATCGAACGGGAACGGCGCGGCGTTCCGGGCCTCCTGGGCCGCTCCTCCTTGGAAGGCGCCGCAGTCGATCAGGGTGGTGCCGCCCTCGAGCCGCAGCCGGTGGCACGATCCGGTGACCTCGCCCGCGGCGCCGAAGGACGTGAGCTCCGCTGCGTTCGCGCCACCGCTCGTGCGCCGAACGCTCACCGCGCGACCCGAAGCCGGGCGACGTAGAACCCGTCGCTGCCGTCGCGCGGCAGCAGGAAGGCGCCGTCGCCCACGGTCCGGTGCGGCAGCGGCGGCGTCCACGGGTCGGGGACCACCTCCGGCCGCCGTGCCCGCAGCGCGGCGATCCGCTCCGGTCCCTCGTCGAGCGTGAGGGCGCAGACCGCGTACACGAGCCGCCCGCCCGGTTCGGTCCGGTCCACGGCGGCGTCCAGCAGCGCGTCCTGCGTCCGGGTCAGCTCGCTCAGGTGCTCCTCGCGCAGGCGCAGCACGATCTCGGGGTGGCCGCGAAGGGTTCCGGTGCCGCTGCAGGGGGCGTCCAGGAGCACGTACGGCGCGGACGGCAGCTCGTTCGGCGGCGTGCGCAGGTCGGCCTGGAGGTGCCGGGCCTCGAGGCGGAGGCGGCGCAGGTTGGCGCGGGAGGCGGCGATCCTCGCCGGGTCGAGCTCGACCGCCACGACCTCCGCACCCGTGGCGGCCAGGCGCGCCGTCTTGACGCCCCGTCCGGCGCACAGGTCGAGGACCCGGACCGGTGCCCCGCCGTCCTCGGCGACCGGCAGCTCGAGCGCGTCGGTGACGGCGGTCGATGCGGGGTTCTGCGGTTGCACCGCGCCGTTCCGGAACGCTTCGGTCTCGGCCAGCGGACGGCGGGGCCGCACGCGGAGGGTGCCCGGGAGCGGACCGGGTTCGACCTCCGCACCTTCGGCGGCCAGACGCTCGGCGGCGTCCGGCGCGTACGCGGTCAGCCACAGCGGTGCGGGCGTGCGCATGGCGCTCGCCGCCTCGGCGGCGTCGGAACCGAGCGCCGTCTCCAGGCGTCGCCAGAGCCAACCGGGGAGCGAGGCGCGCGTAGCGGGATCGGGATCGGTCGGCGCCTCGACGCGTCGCAGGACGGCGTTCGCCAGTCCGGCGAGGCCGGGCGCGACGGCGCGGACCTCGTCGACCCAGGCACCGACCGCGGCGTGCACCGGCGTGCCGCGGATCAACTTCTCGTACGTCCCCAGCCGCAGCGCCTCGCGGACCTCCTCCGGCAGGGCCCCGGGGTCGCGGAGGCGCGGGGCGAGCGCCGCGTCGAGCCAGATGCGGTGCCGCAACGCGCCGTAGACCAGGTCGGTGAGGTGCGAACGGTCGGCGGGGGAGAGCCGGGAGCCGGCGAGCGCGCGGGACAGTTCGTGCGTGACGAACGCGCCGCGCGAGGCGCGGCGCGTCGTC
>SLSQ01000045.1 GCA_007130355.1 Trueperaceae bacterium | reverse complement strand
TCGAGCGTCACCGCCGTCGCGTTCGAGATCTCGAGCAGCGCCCGCAGGTCGGCGGTTCGTTCCGCCACCCGCTGCTCGAGGTTCTCGCGCGACTCGGCCAGCGCTTCCGACATGGCGTTGAAGTCCTCGGCCAGCCGCCCCAGCTCGCTGCGGGACCGGACCGGCAGGGTCGTGCCCAGGCGGCCGGCGGCCAGCTCGCGCGTGCCGCGCACCAGCTGCACGATCGGTTCGGTCAGCAGACTGCGGCTGAAGGCGGCAGCGCCGACCAGGGTGAAGAGGAAGATCGCCAACAGGTTCACCGCCGTGGCGCGTACGACCGGACCGATGTCCGGCTCGGCGCCGCCGGCCGCCACCGCGTCCTGGAGCACCAGGTCGAAGCCGCGCACCAGCAGGACGCCGGTCGCCAGGGCGAGGACCGCCACGATCCCCAGGATCAGGAGCGTCAGGCGGGTGCCCAGCCGCTGCCAGAACGGGATCTCGCGCATCTCAGTCCAGTCCCGTCAAGCCCTCCTTGAGGGCGAACAACGCCGCCTGGGTCCGGCTCTGGAGGCCCAGCTTCGACAGCACGCTCGACACGTGCGTCTTGACCGTCACCTCCGAGACGCCCAGTTCGGACGCGATCTCCTTGTTCGTCATGCCCTTCGCGATCAGGCGCAGCGCATCGGTCTCGCGCGGCGTGAGCGATTCCCGCATGGACGGCGTGCGTACCTCGCGCAGCAGCCGTTTCTGCGCCCGCGGATCGAGCCGCACCTCGCCGCGCGCAGCGGCGCGGATCGCCTCGACCAGCGGCTGCGGCCCGGTCTCCTTGAGCAGGTAGCCGGCCGCCCCCGCCTCGACCGCGTCGATCACCATCCGGTCGTCGAGCACGCTGGTGAGCGCCACGATCTCGACGGTCGGATGCGTCGCCTTGATCCGGCGGATCGCCTCGACCCCCGACAGGACCGGCATCAGCAGGTCCATCAGGATCACGTCCGGCGCCCGTTCGTCGGCGGCCCGCACGGCCTCCTCGCCGTTGGCGGCCTCGCCCACCACCTCGATGCCGTCCTCGAGGTCCATCACCATGCGCAGGCCGTGGCGCACGACGGTGTGGTCGTCGACCAGCAGCAGCCGGATCGGCCGCGCGGGATCGCCGCCCGGGCCGGTCGCCGCGCCGCTCACGTGGGTCCCATTCGCATGAGGCACCGTACCCCGCGGCCCTGGAGGAGGGCCTCCGCCTTTCGGTGGACCGGACGGTCCGCCCGGCGGCCGACGCGCGCGACCGGCCCCGCACCGCATGCTGGGGGCGTGGAGGCGAGACATGAACCTGAACATCGACTTTAGCGACCGCCGCAATCAGCTCGGCGTCGGACTCGTGATCCTCGGCCTGCTGGCGCTGCTCGGCAACGTCGGGATCTTCGCCGGACTGGCCCGCCTGATCGGCTCCCTCTTCTTCGCCGTCGCCGGCGTGCTGGTGCTGCGCGCCTGGCGCGACCGCCCGAACGACGCCTGGATGGTCCCGGTCGGAACCGGCCTGATCGGCCTGGCGCTCGCGATGCTGGACCAGCCGTGGTCGGGCGGCGCCTTCCTGGCCTCGATCGGCATCGGCTTCGTCGCCCTGTTCGTGCGGGACGAGCGCCGCTGGTGGGCGGTCATCCCGGCCGGGGTGCTGCTCACGCTGGGCCTGGTCGCCGTCTACGACGACTGGCTCTTTCCCGGCACCGATCTGGGCGGCACGCTCTTCTTCCTCGGCCTGGCCGCCACCTTCGCCTTCCTCTACCTGCACCCCCGCATCCAGCAGGCGTGGGCGATCTGGCCGGCCCTGGCGCTCGGCGTGCTGGCGATCCTGACCGTCAGCTTCCGTGGCGGCTGGGTGCTCCCCGTCGCGCTGATCGCGCTCGGCGCCTGGCTGCTCACGCGGCAGTCGCGACCGGCAGACGTGGGTCCGATCGGTGGCGGGAACGGTGGCGGGACCGGCGGCGCTGGAACGGGCGACCGGACGGTCGACGCGCCACGGTCCGCGCCGAAGGGGATCGACGCCGCCCCTACCGCGGGCGACGGGGGCGCGGGCGACCGCTCCGGCGCCGCTCCCGACGGCGAAACGAGGCGCGACGGCACGGACTGAGCCGGGCGGCGTCCGGTCAGCGGCGGGCGCGGTCGTTCCACGACGGCCGCGCCCGCTCCACGATCTCGCCCAAGGTCGCGTAGGCGGTGCCGGCGAGCCGGGCGACCGGATCGAGCGCTCGGACGTCGATCCGACCGTCGGCGCCGCGGATCCCGTCGCGCAGGTGGGCGACCACCACCGTGCCGAACACGACCGTGTTCGCGCCCAGCTCCAGGTGCGCGGACACCTCGCACTCGAACGCGACCGGCGCGCTCGCCACGCGCGGCGGCGCGATCCGCTCCGACGGTGCAGGCTCGACGCCGGCATGGGAGAACTCGTCGACGCCGGTGGGGGCGTCGACGCTGGTCGCGTTCATGGCGTCGAGCGAGGCGCGGTCGACCAGGTTCGCCACGAACGCGCCCGACCGGAGCGCATGACGGACCGTGTCCT
Source organism: Trueperaceae bacterium (assembly GCA_007130355.1). GTDB lineage: Bacteria > Deinococcota > Deinococci > Deinococcales > Trueperaceae > SLSQ01. The sequence continues at coordinate 741 of SLSQ01000045.1, read as the reverse complement.
TCGGACCGTCCGCCCGCGTGCCACCCGAGAACGCCACCGTCGGCGGGTCGGCCGAGGCGACCATGAAGTACGAGAACGGCGCCAGGTTCGGCGTGCCCTGGTCCGAAACGGTGGAGATCCAACCGATCGGCCGCGGGACCACGGTCCCGGTCAGCAGGGCGTAGCGTTCGCGCGGGGACAGGTCGGACGGATCGAGGCGCATGGCGCGAGGCTACCGTTCCGGACCCGTGGGCGGACACCCGCGGCGGCGAGGCGGGCCCGGGGCCGACCGATCACGACACCACCGCGAGCCGAAGGACCAGGACGGGATCGCGAACGTCGGAGCCGAGGTCGAAGCGAGCGGAGGGCCGGCGCGACTGTGACCGGTGCGGAGACGACCGGGGGACGCATGCCCTATGGTCGAACCGTCCGTCCGGTGACGCTGCCCGTTGTACGGAAACGAGGCCGACGATGAACCAGGACATGTTCAAAGGCGAGTGGAAGAAGTTGCGCGGTCGCGCCAAGAAGGTCTGGGGCGACCTGACCGACGACGAGCTCGCGCGCGTGGACGGCGACTACGATCGCTTCGTCGGCGTGCTGCAGTCCAAGTACGGCTACAGCAAGGCCGAAGCGCAGAAGAAGATCGACGCCGAGTTCGGCGGCTGACGCCCGGACGGGGAAGCCGTCGCCTTCGGCGCAGCGCCGACCGACGCCCGCCCGTCGGACGCCCGCGCGAGCACCGCGGGACGCTTCACGGCCCGC
>SLSQ01000151.1 GCA_007130355.1 Trueperaceae bacterium | reverse complement strand
GCCAGCACCCCCGGCGGCACGTCGAAGTCGATGTCCCAGAGGACCGGCGTCGCGCGGTAGGCGACGGTCAGGTCCTCGACGTGCACCGCGAGCTCCGGGCGGTGCGCTTCGCCGTTCGGTCCGCCTTCGTGCGGGTCGCCGCCGCTGCGGTCCGGCCGGTAGGGTCCGGACCGGTCGCCGTTCAGCGGTCCGCTCCGTGCGCGTCGGCCCAGTCGGCGAGCGCCTCCGGCAGGGGCGGCACCGTTCCGCCCAGGGCGCCGACGATGGCGACGGTGTTCGCGTGCAGCATGCCGATCCAGGTGCCTTCGGCGGTGCCCGCTTCGCCCATCGCGTCGCCGTAGAGGGTGCCGCCCAAGCGGGCGTGGTGCCCGCGGTCGCGGGCGGCGTCGAGCACGGCCCGGACCGCCCGGTCGCCGACCGTGGTCTCGAGGAACAGGGCCGGGACGCGGCGTTCGGCGAGCAGGTTCGCGACCTCGCGGATGTCGGCGATCGACGGTTCCGCCTCGGTGCTGATCCCTTGGATGCCGACCACGTCGAGTCCGAACGCGTCCCCGTAGTAGCCGAAGGCGTCGTGCGCGGTGACCAGGACCCGGCGCTCCTCGGGGATCGTAGCGATCGCCGCGGCGATCCAGTCGTGCAGCGCGAGCGCTTCGACGCGGAACGCGGCTGCGCCGTCGCGGACCTGTTCGGTGCACTCCGGGCGCCGTTCGGCGATGGCGGCGGCCACCTCGTCGGCGGCGGAGGCCCAGAGCCGCGGGCTCATCCAGACGTGCGGGTCACGACCGGCCTCGAAGTCGGGATCGTCCAGGAGGCGGTCGGCGGGTACGGCGCGTTCGGCGACGGCGACGGTCGGCGTCTGCCGGCCGAAGCGTTCGAGCACGTCGCCGAGCCGCCCTTCGAGCGTCAGGCCGACGTAGAGGATCAGCTCGGCGTCCTGCAGCCGAGCGACGTCGCTGGCGCGCGCCTGGTAGAGGTGCGGGTCGGTGCCGGGACCCATCAGGGCCTCGACCTCGACGCAGGCGCCGCCGACGCGTTCGGCGGCGTCCGCGAGCATGCCGACGGTGGTCACCACCCGCAGCGGCGCGTCCTGAGCCGCGGCGGGGACGGCCGCGGCGGACAGCACGACGGCGAGGGTGGCGAAGAGGGACCGCAGGAGCCGGACGGGGCGGCGGCCGGCGTCGCGACGCCCCCACCGGTTCTGGCGAGCCTCGAATGTGGTTTCGGCATGCCTAAACATGAGCGGATGCTCGCACGGAGCGGCGCCCCCCGTCAAGCCGCCGGACCGTCCAGCAGGGGTGCACGATCAGCCGCCGCTGCGGATGTACGACTCGAGCTGCTCGATCAGCGTCGCCTGCTCGGCGATCGTCGCCTTCACCACGTCGCCCACCGACACCACGCCGCGCAGCGCGCCGTCCGAGGCGACCACCGGCAGGTGGCGGATGCGGCGGTCGGTCATCGTGTGCATGCACTCGGTCAACGAAGCCTCGGGCGCGATCGTCACCACCTCCGAGCTCATCACGTCCCGGACGAGGGTGTCGCGCGACGCGCGCCCGGCGAGGATCACCTTGCGGGCGTAATCGCGTTCGGAGATCACGCCGACCAGCGCGCCGCCCTCGCGGACCAGCAGCGCGCCGACGTCGTGCTCGGCCATGGTCTCGAGCGCCCGGAGGACGGTGTCGTTCGGGGCGACCGAGAACGTCTGCGACCCTTTCGACCTCAACAGCTGCGCGACGGTCGTGCTGGCGTGCATGGACTCCTCCTTCGCCGGAGAGCGGCAACGATCGTGATCACGTGGACGCCCCATCGTACCGGTCGGGAGCGAGCGCGGCGAGCACGGACGCCAGGATCCGTCCGAGATCGCCGGAGCGGAGCGACGGATCGTCGAAGTCGCGGACCGCCCAGGCGGCGCCCGTGGAGCGCAGCGCCTCCGGCGGGAGGGTGCTCGCGATCCCCACCACCCGCAGGTTCGCGCCGAGCGCCGAGCGTACGCCGCTCGGCGAGTCCTCGAACGCCAGCGCCCACTCCGGCGCCACGCCGAGCCGCTCGAGCGTCTCGCGGTACGGCGAGGGGTCGGGCTTCGCCGCCGCCGCCTCGTCCCCGATCGTGACCGCGTCGAAGGCGTCCTCCAGGCCGAACGCTCGCAGCAGGTGCTCGGCGTTCGCCCGCGGAGCGTTGGTCACCACCGCCGTCCGCCACCCCGCGGCGCGGGCCGCCCGCACGAACGGCGCCGCGCCCGGCATCGGAACGAGGTCGGTCGCGAGCGCCCGGAACGCCGCCTCCTTGGCGTCCGCGAAGGCGCTCCGTTCCTCGGCGGGGAGGTGCGGAAGGAGGTCCGCCACGATCGCGGGGTTGTGCCGGCCCTGGATCCGTGCGCGGTAGCCGGCCGGGTCGAGGTCGACCCCGTGCGGCGCGAGCGCACGCCGGAACGCCGCGTAGTGCAGGTCGTCGGTGTGCGCCAGGGTGCCGTCCAGGTCGAACAGGAGGGCGCGAAACGGTGACGGGTGCATGGAGCACGCTACCCGTTCGCCGTACGATTCGGTCGTGCTGGTCTCGGTCGCTCTCGTCTTCGCCGCTCTGGCGGTCCTGTTCGTCGGCGCCGAGACGTTGGTCCGAGCCGCGCACCGGATGGCCGACGGGCTCGGCGTTCCGCCCCTCCTGGTGGGCTTGACGGTGGTCGCCTACGGCACCAGCGCGCCCGAACTCACCGTCTCCGTCACGGCCGCCCTCGACGGCCGACTCGACCTGATCATCGGCAACGCGCTCGGCAGCAACGTGTTCAACGCCACCGTCGTGATCGGCGTCGCCGCGCTCGCCGCCCCCCTCGCCTCCGAGGAGCGCCTGATCCGTGTCGACCTGCCGCTCGGCATCGCGGTCGTGGGGCTGGTCGCGGTGCTCGCCGGGTTCGGCGGACTCGGTCGCGCCGACGGCGTCGCGCTCGTCCTCGTCCTGGTCGCGTTCACCGTCGCCATGATCGTCGGCGCGCGATCCGGAACGCGCGCGGCACGTTCCCCCGTGCACGCCGGGCGACTCGCGCGCGACGTCGTCCTGGTAGGGATCGGGATCGGGCTTCTGGTCGTCGGGGGCGGATGGCTGGTCGACGGATCGGTGCGGCTCGCGCAAGGTTGGGGCGCCAGCGAACGATGGATCGCCCTCACGCTCGTCGCCGGGGGCACCTCCGCCCCCGAGCTCGCCGCGTCGCTGGTCGCGGCGCTCCGGGGACGCCGCGACCTGGCGCTCGGCAACGTCGTCGGCAGCAACCTGTTCAACCTGACCG
>SLSQ01000152.1 GCA_007130355.1 Trueperaceae bacterium | reverse complement strand
CGGACCTACCTGGCCGCTTCCTCGGCGCTCCGGAATCTCGGGCAGGAACCCCGTCGGGCTCGGGCCTGTCGGCGCCCTCAGCCCTTCCGCCGCGTCCCGACCACCACCAGCACCAGCCCGGCGACGACCGCCATTCCGGCCGCGACGTCGGGCACGGGGATGGAGCGTTCGCGCTCGGCTTCGACCTGGATCGGGCCGGCGTCGATGACCGTCTCCCGTTCGGTGAACGCGATGCGGGGCACGAAGAAGCCGGCGAGTCCGAGGGCGACGAGGGCGAGTCCGATCCAGACCAGGTTCTTCACGAGGGCCTCCTCCTGAGGGGCGCGACGACGGAGCGCCGGCGCGACGGGCGTTCACGGTAGCAGACGGCGGAGCGACCCCGACGTGCGGGTGACCGACGACGCACCGAGCGACCCGACGCGTGCCGATGCGCCCGGCACCGCCGCCGAACCGAACCACGGTACGGCCCGATCCACCCGCGGCGCGCACGCCTGGATCGCGTGTCGCTCAGCGCCCCCTCCCGCGTGCCGTTGCCCTACACTCTGCGCACGACGCTTCGGAGAGGAGCGCTCATGGACCCGCGCGCTCAGGTCGCCCACGTCGGGGCGGGCCTTCTACGTCGGCCGTACCGGCCGAGCTGGGTCGATCGTCTCCAGTCCGACCTGGAGCGCCTTCCGTGGGCTCCTTGGGTGTCGTACCTCGGTGCGTGGGTCGTCCTCGCGACGATCGAGACGCTCTCGAAGTGGAGCGTGGGCAGCTATCCGGTCGGAACCGTGTTCCCCTTCCACCTGGTCGCCTTCGGAACAGCCGCCTACGGGTTGGCGCTGCTCCACTTCCTGGACCGAAGCGCGGTGCGAGCGCTCGAATCCAGTCGACCCCTGCTCTCCCTGGACGCTGCCGCGTACGACGATCTGCGTTGGCGGCTCGTCACCATGCCGGCGGTGCCGGTGGCCCTGGCGACCCTATTCGGAATGGCGTTCGGCGCGTTCCAGCGTCACGCGCTCGTCGGACCCCACATCGCTTCGTACCGGTTCGCGGTGGACGGTCCGCTGGCCGTGTACGAGTTCGTCGTCGTCCCCCTGATCACCTGGGGCGTGATCGCGGTGTTCACGTACGGCACGCTGCGGCAAGCGCGGTTGATCGACGCGATCTACCGCGACCGCCTCGCGATCGACCTCTTCAGCGTCCGCCCCCTCTACGCGTTCGCCGCGCACGCCGCCCGCATGTCGATCGGACTGCTCGCGATCGGCTACCTCTGGGTGGCGACGTACCCACGCGATCTGAGCCAGGCGATCATGGGCCTGTTCACCGGGACCCTGCTCCTCCTGACCGCGCTCGCCGCCGCGCTCTTCTTCTCGTCGCTGTGGGGAGCGCACCAACGGCTCGAGGCCGACCGGCAGCGACGCACGGCCGAGGCGCTGCAGCGGCTCGGCGCCGTCCTCGCCCATCAACGCCAGCTGCTCGACTCCGGCGCGTTCGCCGCGTGCGACGCGACCGCCAAGGCCATCGCCGGGCTCAACGCGGAGCTCGAGTACCTCGGCAAGGCGTCCACCTGGCCGTGGCCGGTCACGATGCTACGGACGTTCGTCACCGTGTTGCTGGTGCCCTTGGTCGTGTTCGTCGCGCAGCGCGTCGTGCAACTTCGGTTCGGTCTGTGACCGGACGAGGCTCCGGAGCGCCTGCGCGCAGCTGGATCCGCTACGCGCCCGCCGCTCGACGCTGCGCGGCCCGAAGCCAGCCCCCCACCGACCGGAACGGCACCGGCCCGGCCGTGACCTGATCGACGGTGCCGACCAGATCCAGGTCCAGGTCCGGGCAGTGGAACGCCCACGAACCGGTCGAGCCGGTATGGCCGACCACCGCGGGCGGGCGGGCGAACGGCGCCAGCCAACGCGGCAGGTGGAACCGCATCAGGCCGTGCGCGTACTCGATCGGCCATCCCGGGCGGCGCAGCGCCGCCCGGTCGAGCCCTTGACCGAACCGCCGGAACGGCGTCGCCATCCGCTCGAAGGTGGCGCGCCCGCCCTCGAACGGGCGGCCCTCGACGACCCCGCGCACGAGCGCGAGCTGATCATGGACGGTGCTGAACATGCCGAAGGTGGAACGCAGCGTCACCGGCGCGTCGAACGGTTCCCCGCCGGCCCACAGCACCGCGGCGCGCTCCGTGCGCTCGGGGTGCGGTGCGTCGCGCGACACGACGAAGGTGCCGTGCATCCCGAGCGGATCGAAGACCAGGTCGCGGTACGCGTCGGCGACCGAGCCGCCCGTCACGACCTCGAGCACCGCCTTCAGGAGCAGGTAGTTCGTGTCGGAGTACTGCGCCCGGGAGCCCGCGGCGTGCGCATCCTGCGGCGGGAAGTGCGGCCGCAGCCGCGAGCGGACGCGCTCCAGCGCCTCCTCGACCGTCCAGCCGACGTCGCCCTGCGCGAGCGTCTCCTCGATCAGGCTGCGGCCGCCCCGCGGCCGGTCCTCGAGGTAGTCCGCCAGGCCCGAAGTGTGCGACGCGAGGTGCCGGAGGGTCAGCGCGTCGCTGCGGTCGACGCCCTTCCACACGTGCAGGCCGCGCGTCCGCACGGGATCGAGGTACGCCGCGAGCCGCGCGTCCAGATCGAGGACGCCCCGTTCGGCGAGCACGAACAGCGCGGTGGCGGTGACCAGCTTGTCGATGCTCGCGACGAAGTACGGCGTGTCGGGGGTCAGCGCCGGCCCGCCCGGCCGAGCGTCGCCGCGCACGCCGCGCCAGTCGAGCGTCCCGTCGCCGCTTCGCACCGCCAGGACGGCGTGGTGGACGTCGCGACGCTCGAAGAGCCGGTCGAGGCACGCGTCGAGGGGACCGTGTTCGGTGTCGTGCACGGAGCGAGCATACGGCGTGCGGTCGCCGGCCGCCTGCGACATCGTGCGGGCGCCGATGTGCATCTGCGCCGTTCTCCTCGGAAGCGCGCCGTAGGGTGAGGGTCCACCCTGATCCTCAGGGCGGCCCGAAGATGCGCCCACGGCGCGATTGGATGCCCTATGGCACGACGCCCGAACCCCATCGACCACGAGCTCGCTCGTGCGTCTCGCCCCGTCGGTGCTCGCGCGTACCGATCCAGGCACGCGCCGATGAGCACTCGAGGCCGCCCCGGCGGCCGCTCGCAGGAACGTGTTCGGCGTTCGCGCGGAGGATCCACATGTTGATGACCATCGCCATCGTCCTGATCGTGCTGTGGCTGCTCGGTCTCGTGACCGGCACCACCTTCGGCGGCTTCATCTATGCCTTGCTGGTGATCGCCGCCGTGCTGTTCGTGATCCAGCT
>SLSQ01000242.1 GCA_007130355.1 Trueperaceae bacterium | reverse complement strand
CGCGTCGGCCGCGGCGTCGCCGGCCGTGTCCGCGTTCGGTGCCGGCTCGGCCGCGGCCTTGCGTGGACGGCCGCGCTTCGGTTTCTCGGCGGGGGTCGTGGATTCGGGGGACGCGGCGTCCGAGGACGCGGCGTCGGATTCGACCTCGTCCTGCTTCTTCGTTCGTGGACTCATGCTGGCTCCTGGGGACGCACTACGCGTCGGACGGGACATCGGGACGTGGGGCGGCTCGGATGCGTTCGGCTCGGTCGGCTTCGGCTCGTCGGGGTTCCGGCGGCGTGCGCCGGAGGCGTTCGACCCAGGAAGCGGCCGCACATGCGGAGGAATGGCGCGCACCGGCACCTGACGCAACGTTCCGGACGGTTCGCCCGAAGTCAGGTTGTGGTGGGGGCGCAGGCGGCGTATTGACGCATCGCGAACCGGCTGCTAGCGTCCAGTATACGCGTCGTGCGCGCGGACGTGCAAGGTCCCGCCACGACGATCCGGCGAAGACGGGAACGAGTAGGCGCGGACCCCGGTCCGCAGCGAGTCGGGGAGGGTGCGAGCCCGACGACGCGGACCGCGCCGAAGATCCTCCCCGAGCCGCTCCCCGAACGCGGTCCACGGGCCGCCAGTAGACGGAGCCGGGTGGCGCCCGACACCGCGCCCGGTCCTCGGCCTCAGCGGCCGGGCGACCCCGAGGCTCCGGTCGTAGGGACCGGGGCGTGCATCGGGTGGTACCGCGTCCCACGGGGCGCCCCGAGCCGCGACCGGCCGGGGCGCCCCGTGTTCCGCGGGCCCGCCGCCGGCCTGGAAAGAGGTCGAAGGTGCACGACGACGCCGAACGATCCCCGCTCTTCGTCCCGGTCCCCGCGCGGCCGGACGCGCCGGAGCTCGAACGCGCCGTGATCCGCTTCTGGAACGAGCGCGACGTGTTCCGCGCCTCGCTCGAGAAGCCGGCCCCGGCCGGCGACTGGGTGTTCTACGAGGGCCCGCCCACCGCGAACGGGAAGCCGGGCGTGCACCACGTGATCGCCCGGGCGTTCAAGGACCTGTTCCCCCGCTTCCGCACCATGCAGGGCCACCGCGTCGAGCGGAAGGGCGGCTGGGACACGCACGGCCTGCCGGTCGAGATCGCGATCGAGAAGCGTCTCGGCTTCGAGAGCAAGCAGGAGATCGAGCGCTACGGCATCGAGGCGTTCAACGCGCTCTGCAAGGAGTACGTGTTCGAGAACATCCAGGACTGGAACGCCATGACCGAGCGGATCGGCTACTGGCTGGACCTGGAGAACGCCTACGTCACCTACACGAACGCCTACATCGAGTCGTGCTGGTGGGTGTTCTCGGAACTGTTCCGGCGCGGCCTGCTCGAGGAGGACTTCAAGACCACCTGGCACAGCCCGAGCAGCAACACCACCCTCGCCAGCCACGAGGTCTCGCTCGGCTACCAGGAGGACGTCGAGGACCCGAGCGTCACCCCCGCCTTCCCGGTCGACGCCAAGGAGCTGCGTACGCGCGGCCTGCTGCCGGAGGGGGCGGAGGACCTGCCGCTCCGGATCCTGGCCTGGACCACCACCCCCTGGACGCTGCCGGCGAACACCGGGCTGGCGGTCGCGGCCGAGGCGACGTACGCGCTGGTGCGCGCCTCCGCCCGGCACGGCGGCGACGGCCCCGACCACGCCTTCGTGCTGGCCGCCGACCGGGTCGCGGCGACCTTCGAGGACGACGCCCACGAGGTGCTCGCCACCTTCGTCGGCCGCGAGCTGGAGGGGATCCGCTACCGGCCGGTGCTGCGCGGCCGGTTCGAGGGGGAGCGGGCGCCCGACCGGCGCGTGGTCGCCGACCCGATGGTCAGCCTCGGCGACGGGACCGGCGTGGTGCACGTCGCGCCCGCCTACGGCGACCTCGAGATGGGGCGTACGCACGGACTCGACACCGCCTACAGCGTCGCCCTCACCGGCGAGGTGCTGCCCGAGGTGGCGCCGCTCGACCACCCCGAGGGGGAGCCGGGTCCGTACGCCGGACGTTGGTTCAAGGAGGCGGACGACGCCATCGCGCGCGACCTGATGGCGGCGGGCCTGATGCGCCGCCGGGGCACGATCCGGCACGCCTACCCGATGAACTGGCGCGACGGCACGCCGCTCATGAACGTCGCCAAGCGGAGCTGGTACATCCGCACCACGGCGGTCAAGGAGAAGCTGCTCGCGAACAACGACCGGGTCGGCTGGGTGCCGGACGCGCTCCGAACCGGCCGGTTCGGCAAGTGGCTCGAGAACAACGTCGACTGGGCGATCAGCCGCGAGCGGTACTGGGGCTGCCCGCTGCCGATCTGGGAGAGCGAGGACGGGAGCGACCGCATCTGCGTCGGTTCGGTCGCCGAGCTCTCCGAGCTCGCCGGCCGTGACCTGTCCGACCTCGACCTGCACCGGCCGTTCGTCGACGACGTGGTGTTCGAGATCGACGGCCGCAGCTACCGCCGGGTGCCGTACACGGTCGACGTGTGGTTCGAATCGGGTGCGATGCCGTACGCGCAGCACCACTACCTGGGCGACCGTTCGACGCCCGAGGCGCGCGCGGCGTTCGAGCGGGCGTTCCCCGCCGACTACGTCTGCGAAGCGATCGACCAGACGCGCGGCTGGTTCTACAGCCTGCACGCCCTCGGGACGCTGCTGACCGACAGCGGCGACGGGGAGCGGGAGCCGGGGCCGCTGGCGGACCTCGCACCCGACACCGGCGCCTTCAAGAACGTCATCTCGCTCGGGCACATCGTCGATGCCCACGGCGAGAAGATGTCGAAGTCGAAGGGGAACGTGGTCGACCCGTGGACCGTGCTCGACGCGCAAGGCGCCGACGCGCTGCGCTGGTACCTCTACGCTTCGAGCCCGCCCGAAGCGACCAAGCGGTTCAGCCCCGAACTGGTCGAGGAGGCCCGCCGCGACTTCCTGATGACCCTCTGGAACGTCTACGGCTTCTTCGTGATGTACGCCAACCTCGACCGGCCGGACCTCTCCGAGCGGCCGGCGACCGAGGATCGACCGGAGATCGACCGCTGGCTGGTGGCCCGCCTGCACGAGCTGATCCGCACCGTCACCGAACGACTCGAGTCGTTCGACGCGACCGGCGCCGCACGTGCCGTGCGCGACTTCGTGGTCGACGACCTGTCGAACTGGTACGTGCGCCGCAACCGCAAGCGCTTCTGGAAGTCGCGCGACCCGCGCGACCAGGCGAGCGCCTACCACGCCCTCTACGAAGCGCTCACGACCGTGGCCCGGCTGATCGCGCCGATGACGCCGTTCGTCGCCGAGGAGCTCCACCGCAACCTCGCCCCCGCCGGCGACCCGGAAGCGCCCGAGAGCGTGCACCTGGCCGACTGGCCGGTCGCCGACCCGGAGCTGATCGACGACGACCTGCTGCACGACATGCGCGCCACCGTGCGCCTGGTCGAGCTCGGCCGCGCCGCCCGCGCCCAGAGCGGCGTCAAGGTGCGCCAGCCGCTCCCGGAGGTGCTGGTCCGGTCCCGCGACGCGCGCGAGACGGCCGGCGTCCGCCGCTTCGAGGAACAGCTGCTCGAGGAGCTGAACGTCAAGGCGGTCCGGCACCTCGACCCCACCGACGCGTTCCTGACGTACGACGTGAAGCCGAACCTGCCGCTGCTCGGACGCCGGCTCGGGGCCCGGATCCCGGCGCTGCGGCGGGCGCTCGCCGAGGTCGACGGGTCGGAGGTCGCCGCCGCCGTGGCCGCCGGCCGGCCGTTCCCGGTCGTCGTCGACGGCGAGACGCTGGAGCTCGAGCCGGAGGCGTTCCTGCTCGACGCGCGCAGCCCGGAGGGGTACGCGGCGGTCGAGGACCGCGGTCGGCTGGCGGCGCTCGACACGCAGGTCGACGAGGCGCTGCGGCGCGAGGGTCTTGCCCGGGACGCGATCCGCGCGGTCCAGAACGCCCGCAAGAACGCCGGGTTCGACGTCGACGACCGCATCCGCATGGCGTGGAGCGGCGGCGACGACGCCCTCTCCGAAGCGCTCGCGGAGCACGCACGGACCGTCGCCGAGGAGGTGCTCGCCACCGACGTGACGCGGGTCGACGACGCGTCGGCCGCGGCGGCCGACCACGTCGAGGAGCTCCGGACCGACGACGGCGTGACCTGGACGGTCGCCCTGGAGCGGAACCGGTCGTGACGCACGGCGCCGCCGTGGTACAAGGCGAGACGTTCGACACCACGAGGTTCGGGAGAGGAGCACGGTGAGCGTCCCCAGCGACGACGTCATCCTCGAGGTCGAGGGCCTGACGAAGGACTTCGGCGGCCTGCGCGCCGTGAACCGGTGCGACCTGCGCGTCCGACGCGGCACCGTCACCGGCCTGATCGGCCCCAACGGCGCCGGCAAGACCACCCTGTTCAGCCTGATCAGCGGCTTCGTGCAGCCGACCGAGGGGCGCGTGCTCTTCGACGGGCGCGACGTGACCGGCTGGCCGCCCCACCGCATCTTCCAGCAGGGGCTGTGCCGCACCTTCCAGATCCCCCGCGAGCACGGCAGCATGACGGTGCTCGAGAACCTGATGCTGGTCCCCAAGGACCAGCTCGGCGAGCGCTTCTGGGGTCCGCTGCTGCGCCCGGGCGCCGTCCGCCGCCAGGAGGCGGAGATCCGCGACCGTGCCCGCGAGGTGCTCGCCTTCCTGAAGCTCGAGTCGCTCGAGCACGAGCATGCACGCTCGCTCTCCGGCGGTCAGAAGAAACTGCTGGAGATCGCGCGTACGCTGATGGCGGATCCGAAGCTCGTCCTGCTCGACGAGCCGGCGGCGGGCGTGAACCCGACCCTGATGGCCGAGATCCGGGACCGGATCGAACAGTTACGCGACGAGCGCGGCATCACCTTCCTCCTGATCGAGCACGACATGCAGTTGGTGATGGACCTGTGCGATCCGGTGGTGGTGATGAACCAAGGCACCGACCTCGCGGTCGGGCCGCCCGACGTGGTGCGGCAGGATCCCCGCGTCCTCGAAGCGTACTTGGGAGGGCAGCATGCCGGTCCTCGAGGTTGACGCCGCGACCAGCGGCTACGGCCAGATGGAGGTCGTGCGCGACCTGTCGCTGCGGGTCGACGAAGGCGAGATCATCAGCATCATCGGCCCGAACGGGGCCGGCAAGTCGACCGCGATGAAGCTGGTGTTCGGCCTGCTGAAGCCGTGGCGGGGCTCCGTCCGGTTCCTCGGCGAGGACGTCGGCGGGCTGGCGCCGGACAAGCTGGTGCGCCGGGGCATGGCGTACGTCCCCCAGGTCGCGAACGTGTTCACGACCCTGACCGTCGAGGAGAACCTCGAGATGGGCGCGTTCACCCTGACCGGCCCGCTGGGCGAGCGCAAGCGCCGGGTGTACGAGCTGTTCCCGCGCCTGCACGAACGCCGGCGCCAACGCGCCGGCCAGATGTCGGGCGGCGAGCGTCAGATGGTGGCGATGGGGCGGGCGCTGATGCTCGATCCGAAGCTGCTCATGCTCGACGAGCCGTCCGCCGGCCTCGCGCCGCTGCTCGTCGACATGATCTTCGAGAAGATCGAGGAGGTGAACGCCGCCGGCATCTCCGTGCTGATGGTCGAACAGAACGCCCGCAAATCGCTCGAACTGGCCCACCGCGGCTACGTCCTCGCCGCCGGCCGAAACGAGCTCGACGGCCCAGGGTCCGTCCTCCTCGACGACCCGAAGGTCGCGCGTCTGTACCTGGGAGGCTGAATGACGACCGCGCCCCGTTCTTCTCCCCTGAGGCGACTCGCCGATCTGCTGACCGGCGCGTCGGGCCTTTGGATCCTGCTCGCCGCGGTGGCGGCCGCCGTCGTGGTCGGCTCGTTCGTGCAGGGCGTCGAGCCCCAGCGCCTCCTCTCGCTGCTGGTCCGAGGCGTGATGCTCGGCGGCATCCTCGCCCTCGGCGCGATCGGCCTCTCGCTGATCTTCGGCGTCCTGAACCTGCCGCACTTCGCGCACGGCGAACTGATGACGCTCGGCGCCTACCTGGCGTTCTTCCTGGTGCTGCTGCTCCCGAGCGGAGCGCCGCTCGGCCCGTTCTCGTTCGGGATCGAGTTCCTGATCGCGGTGGCGGTGGTCGCGCCGGCGGTCGGCGCGCTCAGCTACGGCCTCGACCGCGGCGTCTACCGCCCGCTGCGGGCGCGCGGCTCGGCCCCGATCTACCTGGCGATGTCCTCCCTCGCCCTGGCGTTCGGGATCCGGAGCGTGGTCTACCTGGTGTGGGGCGCGGACTTCCGCTTCTTCTACCCGGGGCGCGCCCGCCCGGCGTTCGAGCTGTTCGCCGGCATCCGCGTGCGGCCCGACCAGCTGTTCATCCTCGGGCTGGCTCTGGTGCTGATCGTGGCGGTCTACCTGCTGCTCGAGCGGACCAAGCTCGGCAAGGCGATGCGCGCCACCGCCGACAACGCCGAACTTGCCCGCGTCGCCGGCATCGATACCGAGCGGGTGGTCGCGTTCACCTGGATGCTCGGCGGATCGCTGGCCGCGATCGGGGGCGCCATGTACGGCCTCGATGCGCAGATGCGGCCGGAGATGGGCTGGTGGCTGCTGTTGCCGCTCTTCGCGAGCGTGATCCTGGGAACGATCGGCAACCCGTACGGCGCGCTGGCCGGTGCGTTGATCATCGGGATCGTGTGGCAGGTCTCGACCGCCTTCCTGAACCCCGCCTACGGGCCGGGCGTCGCCTTTCTGCTGATGATCCTGGTGCTGCTGGTGCGCCCGGAAGGGCTGTTCGGCGCGAGGGGGAAACGCGCATGAGCGAAGCCGCCTTCGTCAAGGGCCTGCTCCTCGCGGTCCCGGCCTCGTTCGTCGCCGTGCACCTGTTCGGCCGTCTCGGCCGACTCGGCGCGGTCCTCGGGATCGCGGTGGGCATCGCCGCCGGACTGGCCGCGACCGCCCTGCTGCCCTCCGGCCAGATCGGGTACGTCGCCAGCTTCGTGCTCATGGCCTCGATCTACGCCGTGCTCTCGCTCGGTCTGAACGTGCAGTGGGGCTACACCGGCCTGTTCAACATCGGCATCGCCGCCTTCTTCGCGGTCGGCGCCTTCACCACCGCGCTGGTCACGACGCGCATGCCGGAGGGGCCGCTGGCGGCGTTCAGCCAGCAGGCGTTCGGCTTCGGCATGCCGTTCCTGGTCGGGGTCCTCGCCGCCGGCGCGGTATCGGGCGTCGTCGCCTGGGCGATCGGCCGGCCGACCCTGAAGCTCCGCGACGACTACCTCGCGATCGCCACCATCGGCATCGCCGAGGTGGTCCGGCTGATCTTCCAGAACGAGCGCTGGCTGGCGAACGGACCGCAGCCGCTGCGCGGGATTCCGCAGCCGCTGAACTGCCTCACGCAGACCGACGGGTGCGGCTATCTGCCCGCGGCGGTGAACGCCTTCTTCTCGCCGCTCACGCCGCGCGACTACCCGTTCGTCTACCTGGCGGTGGTGGCGCTGGTCCTGGTGGTCGTCTACCTGGTGCTGGAGCGGATGATCGAATCGCCGTGGGGCCGCGTGCTCCGCGCGGTGCGCGAAGAGGAGAGCTCCGCCCGCATGAACGGCAAGGACGCCGCCGCCTTCAAGATCCAGGCGTTCGTGGTGGGCGCGGTGATCATGGGGATCGGCGGGGCGCTCTACGCGCACTACATGGTGTCGATCGACTACAGCCACTTCGACCCGCTCTACGCCACCTTCCTGATCTGGGTGATGCTGATGCTGGGCGGGAGCGGGAACAACCGGGGCGCGATCCTGGGGGCGTTCGTGATCTGGGGCATCTGGACCGGGACGGCGTCGCTGATCGACGAGATCCGTCCGGCCCTCGCGGCGATCTCGAGCGACCTGCCGGCACGCGGGCCGTACCTGCGCTTCCTGTTCATCTCGATTCTGCTGCTCGCCATCCTGCGGTTCCGGCCGCAAGGGCTGATCGGCGAGAAGCGGCGCACCTCCTGACCCACGGGACGCGCCACGCGTCCGCTCGGCCCACGAGAGGGGGCCACGGCTCGTGCCGTGGCCCCCTCTCGTTCGGGTCCGGGTTCGGAACGCGCGCGTGCGCGAGTTCGTTCGCGTCCGGTCAGTCGGCCGGGATCTGGTCGGCGGTACGGATCTCGATCGTCTCGAGGCCGCCGTCCAGGTAGCGCCAGATCTCCACCGGGGTGATGACGTCGCCCACCTCGTCGAAGTTCACGTTGCTGGCCGCGCCGGAGTAGTTCACGGCGGCGCCGTTCTGCATCAGGCGCATGGCGACCTCGAACTCGCCGATGCTGACGATCTCGCCGTCGGCGTCGGTGACGCGGCGCACGGCGTCGCGCAGGCTCGGGCCGGTGACTTCCTGGCCCTCGATCTGCAGCAGCGCGACGCCCAGGCCGAGCACGGCGGCCGCGTCGTAGGCGGCGTCCATGAACGGCAGCTGCGGCCGCTGGCCGTGCACCGCCTCGTACGCCTCGACGAAGCGCTGGAAGCCGGGCCAGTCGGGGTCGGAGCCGGGCGCGGTGCCCCAGCCGCCTTCGATGACGTCGGCGCCGAGGGCGTCGATCAGCTCGAGCGACTTGGAGCCGTCGACGTACTGGAAGTTCGTGAAGTCGAACAGGTCGCGCGCCTCCTGCATGTACACCGAGGCGTTGCCGGGGTAGCTGATCACGAGCAGCACGTCCGGGTTCCCGCCGAGCGCCTGCTCGAGCTGGGCGGCGTAGGTGGGCTGCGGCTCGTCGGGGTGCGCGACCTCGGCCAGCACCGTCCCGCCGCGCGCCTCGAAGGCGGTCGTGAAGGCGTTCGACAGGCCCTGGCCGTACGGGTTGTTCACGTAGATCGTGGCCGCCGTCTCGTAGTTCACGGACGGGTCGATCTCGCCGCGCGCCAACTGAGCGGCGACGACGCCCTGCATCGCGTCGCTGGCGACGGTGCGGAAGAAGAATCCGCCGTCCTCGAGGAAGCTGAGCAGCGGCGAGGTCGACGCGGGCGAGATCTGGACCACCTCGGACGGAACGGTCACCGATTCGGCGACGTTGACCGAGACGCCGCTCGACAGCGCGCCGACCATGCCGGGCACGCCGTCGACGTCGACGAGCTTGCGAGCCCGGTCGACGCCGGTGGCCGGGCTGGTGCCGTCGTCCTCGTAGACGACGTTCACGATCGGCCCGCCGAGGACGGCGGTGGCCGCTTCGTTCAGCTGGTCCATCGCGAGCTGCACGGCGTTCTCGTGCGCCGGTCCGAACTCGGCGAGCGGGCCGGTGAACGAGAGCACCGCGCCGATCGGAACGACGTCGGGGGCGTCCTGCGCGTGCGCGGCGACGCCGAGGGCGAGGACCGCGGACGCGGCCAGTGCGAGGAGCTTCTTCATGAGACCTCCTTGGTGCGAGTCGATGGGGGGCGTTCCGTGCGTGGACCGAAGCACCCTTGGATCAGGGTGGACGCATCGTAGCCGACGGCGTCGCGACCGTCAACGCGGCGCCGGAGCGTCCCGCCCGTCCTGGACGCGAATCGACCCCTCCAGCACGCCGCGACCCCGGTACGGACGGCACTGCGGCCGCTGCGGCCGCTGCGGTAGAGTGGTCCCGTTCGGCGCGACCGCGACGGTCGGTCGCCCCCAGGGACGGCGACGCGCACACCCGCGTCGCCGTCGTGATCCTTGAAGGAGGAACCCGCATGAAGATCGGCATCAACGGATTCGGTCGGATCGGACGTCAGATCTTCCGCATCGCCCACGCACGCGGACTCGACGTCGTTCTGCTCAACGACCTGACCGACAACGCCACCCTCGCGCACCTTCTCAAGTACGACTCGAACTACGGTCCGTTCGACGGCACCGTGAGCCACGACGAGGACTCCCTCGTCGTCGACGGCAAGCGCATCCGCGTGACCGCGGAACGCGACCCGGCCGCCCTCCCCTGGAGCGAACTCGGGGTCGACGTGGTCGTCGAGTCCACCGGGATCTTCACCAAGCGGGCGGCCGCCGCGAAGCACCTCGAAGCGGGCGCGAAGAAGGTGCTGATCAGCGCCCCCTCCCCCGACGCCGACTTCGACTTCATGATCGGCGTGAACGAGACCGAGTACGACCCGGCGAACCACGTGGTCGTGTCGAACGCCAGCTGCACCACGAACAGCTTGGCGGCGGTGATGAAGGTCGTCGACGAGGCGTTCGGGGTCGAGACCGCGATGATGACCACGGTGCACAGCTACACGAACGATCAGCTGCTGCTGGACGGTCCGCACAAGGACCTGCGCCGAGCCCGCAACGGCGCGACGAACATCATCCCCACCTCGACCGGCGCCGCCAAGGCGGTCGCCAAGGTCCTGCCCCAGTTCGAGGGGATCTTCGACGGTTCGTCGCTGCGGGTGCCGACCCCGACGGGGTCGATCAGCGACGTCACCGCCGTCCTGAAGCGTGCGGTCGGCGCCGAGGAGCTCAACGAAGCGATCCGCGCCGCGGCCGAAGGGCCGCTCGAGGGCGTCGTCCGCTACGCCACCGACCCGCTGGTGCGCGCCGACATCGTCGGCGACCCGCACTCGGCGATCTGGGACGCCGGCCTCACGAAGACGCTCGGCACCATGGCGAAGTTCTTCGTCTGGTACGACAACGAGTGGGGCTACTCGAGCCGCATGGTCGACGTGCTCGAGATCATCGGCGACCGCCGCTGACCGCCGCGGTGCTCCCGCTACTGCACGACCTCGAGCTGTCCGGCGCGCGCGTGCTCGTGCGCGCCGACCTGAACGTTCCGGTCCGCGACGGCGTGGTCGGCGACGACGCCCGCATCCGCGCAGCGCTGCCGACGTTGCGCGAGCTGATCGAACGCGACGCGACGATCGTGGTGTGCAGCCACCTGGGCCGCCCGAAGGGCGTCGTCGACGAGACACTGCGGATGACCCCGGTCGCCGAGCGGCTCGCGGAGCTGCTCGGCGTGCCGGTCCGCTACCGGCCGTGCGACGGGCCGGGCGACGAGGCGCAGGCGGCGTTCGTCCACGAGGCGCCGGCCGGCTCGGTCACGCTGCTCGAGAACACCCGCTTCGATCCGGGCGAGACGAAGAACGATCCGGAACTCGCCGCGCGTCTCGCGAGGTACGCCGACGCCTACGTGAACGACGCCTTCGGGGCGGCGCACCGGGCGCACGCCTCGACCGAGGGGGTGGCCCGGCTCCTGCCGTCGTGCGCCGGCCGGCTGATGGAACGGGAGCTCGAGGTGCTCGGGCGCCTGGTCGAGGCGCCGAGCCGACCGTTCCTGGTGATCCTCGGCGGCGCCAAGGTGAGCGACAAGATCGGCGTGATCGAGAACCTGATCGGCACGGTCGACGAGCTGTTCATCGGCGGCGCCATGGCGTACACCTTCCTCGAGGCGCGCGGCGGCTCGGTCGGCGACTCCCTGGTCGAGGACGAGAAGCTCGAGGTCGCGCGCGACCTGGCCGCGCGCGCCGAGGCGGCCGGCACGACGCTGCGCCTCCCGATCGACTCCGTCTGCGCCCGCGAGGTGCGGGAGGGGACCGAGACGGCGGTCCATCCGTCCGACGCGATTCCGGACGGCTGGATGGGCCTGGACGCCGGACCGGAGGCGATCGCCGCCTGGATGGCGGCGCTGCCCGCCGCCCGGACCGTGCTCTGGAACGGGCCGCTCGGCGTGTTCGAGGTGCCCCCGTTCGACCGCGGCACCCGCGCCATCGCCGAAGCGGTCGCCGCGTCCGACGCCGTCACCGTCGTCGGCGGCGGCGACTCGGTCGCAGCGCTCAACGCCATGGGCCTGGCCGACCGGATCGACCACGTCAGCACCGGCGGCGGCGCCTCGCTCGAGTTCCTCGAGGGCAAGGTCCTGCCGGGCGTCGCGGCGCTCGGGACCGTTCGCCCGGCTTCCTGACCTCCGCCCCTACCCGCGATCGAGGGCCGGCCCGAACGTTCGGGCCGGCCCTCGTCGTGGCGCTCGGATCTTCGGGCCCGGGTCAACCCTCGTCGAGCACCGCCAGAAGCGCCGGGACCACCTCGTGCACGTCGGCGACCACGCCGACGTCGCACTGTTCGAAGATCGGCGCGTCCGGATCGGTGTCGACCGCCACCACGTAGCGGCTCCGGTTCATGCCGGAGAGGTGCTGCACCGCGCCGGAGACGCCGAGCGCGAGGTAGACGGTCGGCGCGACCGTTCGGCCGGTCTGTCCGATCTGCTCCCCGTACGGACGCCAGCCGGCGTCGACCACGGCGCGGGTCGCCCCGACCGCGGCGCCGAGCCGCCGTGCGAGCGGAAGCACCCGCTCCTCGAACGCCTCGGCCGAGCCCAGGCCGCGCCCCCCGGCCACCACCACGTCGGCCTCCTCGAGCGCGGCGGCGGCGCCGGTGCCGCCCTCGTGCGGGCGCACCTCGACCCGTCCGTCGGCGTCCCCGTCGCCGCCCGGGTCGAGCTCATCGACCTCGCCCTCCGCGTCGCGCGGTGCGGCCTCGTCGTAGGCGCCCGACTTGACGGTTACCACCACCGGCGTCGCCTCGGCACGGATCCGTTCGGTGACGCGCTGTAGCTGCGCCAACCGCTCGCCGACCACCGCACCCTCCTCGACCCCGAGCCGGATCGCTTCTTCGAGGTAGGCGCCGCCCGCGCGCATCGCGACGCGGGGCGCGACGGCGAGGCCGCGGCGGCTGCCCCCGG
>SLSQ01000083.1 GCA_007130355.1 Trueperaceae bacterium | reverse complement strand
CGGTCGAGATCCACAACAGCCCGCTCAGCGAGGCGGGCGTGCTCGGGTTCGAGTACGGCTACAGCCTCGACATGCCGGAGGGCCTCACCGCCTGGGAGGCGCAGTTCGGCGACTTCGTGAACGCGGCGCAGGTGATCATCGACCAGTTCATCGCCAGCGGCGAGGAGAAGTGGAACCGCATGTCCGGCCTGGTGATGCTGCTGCCACACGGCTTCGAGGGGCAGGGCCCCGAGCACAGTTCGGCCCGGCTGGAACGGTTCCTCGCGCTGTGCGCCGACGACAACATGCAGGTGGCCTACCCGACCACGCCGGCGCAGATCTTCCACCTGCTCCGGCGTCAGGTGCATCGCCCCTGGCGCAAGCCGCTGGTCGTCATGACGCCCAAGAGCCTGCTGCGTCATCCGCGCGCCGTCTCGCCGCTGAGCTCCTTCACCGAGGGCCGCTTCCGCCGCCTGCTCGAGGACGAGGCGGTCGACCCCGAGACGGCGACGCGCATCCTGCTGTGCAGCGGCAAGGTGTACTACGACCTGGTCGAGGAGCGGGAGCGCCGCGAGCGCGACGACGTGGCGATCCTGCGCCTCGAGCAGCTGCACCCCTTGCCGAGCGACCGGCTCGAGCGCGTGCTCGGCGCGTACGACCCCGACCTGCCGTTGACGTACGTGCAGGAGGAACCGGAGAACATGGGCGCGTGGCGCTACCTTTGGGCGCTCTGGGGTCCCGAGGCGTTCGGACGGCCGTTCCGGCTCGCGGGACGTCCGGCCAGCGCCAGCCCCGCGACCGGATCGGGCAGCAGCCATCGCCTGGAGCAGGCCGATCTGCTTCGCGACGCGTTCGAGCGGCCCGCGTGAGCCGCGTGCCGCACCGTCCGACCCGAGTACGAACCCGACCCCACCCCGCCGACGCGGTCGCGTCCGGCCCGGAGGAGATGCGATGACCGACGTCAAGGTGCCCAGCGTGGGCGAATCGATCGCCGAAGTGTTCATCGGCACCTGGCTCAAGAAGGCCGGCGACCGGATCGAGAAGGACGAACCGCTGGTCGAGATCGAGACCGACAAGGCCAGCCTCGAGGTGCCCGCCCCCGCCTCCGGCGTGATCGGGGAACTCCTCAAGGACGAGGGCGACACCGCCGAGGTCGGCGAGGTCATCGCCCGAATCGAGGAGGGCGACGGCGCGGGCGACGCGGCTCCGGAGGAGAGCGCGCCGGGGACGTCGGACGACGCCGACGCCGGTTCGGACGAGGACGCCGCGGCCGACGCGTCGCCGAAGGGGCCGTCGGGCGACGGCGGCGACGCCGGGGGCGACGATGCCGCCGAGAGCAGCGCCGCGCCCGAAGCTCGCGACGGCGACCGCGGCATGGGGCACGTCATGCCCGCCGCTCGCCGCCTGATCCAGGAGCACGGCCTCGACCCGGCCAAGATCCGGGCCACCGGCCCCGGCGGCCGGGTCCTCAAGGAGGACGTGCAGCGGCACCTGGACGGCGGCGACGCGCCGGCACCGTCGAAGGAAGCCCCCGGCTCGGCTCCGGCCGCCGCGGGCGGGTCCGGCGCCGACGACGGCGCGGCCCCCGCCGGAGCGCGCAGCGAAGAGACGGTGCCGATGAGCCCGCTCCGCCGCACGATCGCCCGCCGCCTGGTCGAAGCGCAGCAGACCGCGGCCCTGCTCACGACCTTCAACGAGGTCGACATGAGCGCCGTCATGAAGCTCCGCAGCGAGCATCGCGACGCGTTCGAGAAGCGCTACGGCGTCCGTCTCGGGTTCATGAGCTTCTTCGTCAAGGCGTCGATCGACGCGCTCAAGACGATCCCGCAGCTCAACGCCGAGATCCGCGACGACAAGATCGTCTACAAGGACTACTACGACGTCGCCGTGGCCGTCTCGACCAAGAAGGGCCTGGTCACGCCGGTCGTGCGCGACGCCGAGGCGATGAGCTTCGCCGAGCTCGAGAAGGCGATCGCCGAGTACGGGACGCGCGCCCAGGAGGGCAAGCTCACCCCCGACGAGCTGACCGGCGGCACCTTCACGATCAGCAACGGCGGCGTGTTCGGAAGCCTCCTCTCGACCCCGATCGTGAACCCGCCGCAGTCCGGCGTGCTGGGGATGCACACGATCCAGCAGCGCCCGGTGGCGGTGGACGGCGAGGTCGTGATCCGGCCGATGATGTACCTCGCCCTCACCTACGACCACCGCATCGTCGACGGCCGCGAAGCGGTCACCTTCCTCAAGCGGATCAAGGACGCCGTCGAGAACCCGGCGCGGATGCTGATCGAGATCTGAGGATCCGCACGCGCACCTGCGTTCCGACCACGTGAAGCGGGCCGCCCCGAGAGGGGCGGCCCGCCGTCCGTTCGGAGCGTCCGGGCCGCGGCAGGCGGCCCGGAGGCGGATCGGCCGAACCTCAGAAGTCCGGTTCCTCGCCCTCGAACTCGTCGATCAGGTCGTCGAGCGGCATCGGACCGTCGCCGAAGTCGACGACGACGGTGTTGTCGACCATCGTGCCGTCCTCGTCGAGGGTGACGGAACCGACGGCGGTGATGGCGTCGGCGCCGTCGAACGTCCAAGCGACGTCGAGGTCGAAGCTCTCGATGAAGCGCTCGCCGGCGCTGTCCGTCGCCCAGGCGATCGAAGTGAGGTCGACGCTGAACTCGGCGGAGTCTTCGGCCGTGACGACCTCGACGCCGAAGCTCATTTCGCTCGGTTCGCCGAACTCGGCGTCGGCGCAGTCGGTCTCGTGCGCGAACTGGTACCGGCCGTCGGTCGAGAACGACATCGTGGCGGAGTCGCCGTCGTACGCGACGCTGAGCGAGCCTTCGGTGCCGGCGAGGTCCGTCGACATGGACAGGTTCATCGAGGCGCCCACGACGTCGGCGTTCAGGTCGAACGACCCGATCTCGATCGCCGTCTCGGACCCGACGCAGCGGCTGGGCACCGTGTCGTAGTCGGCGTTCAGGTCCACGGTCGCGACCAAGGTGTCGTCGACGTCGACCTCGACCTCGAGCATGGTCAGGAACGTGTACGTGCCGCTGTCCACGACGACGTCCGTCACCGTGTGCGACATGCCCATGAAGGCGTCACGGCCGTCGTCGGTCACGTCCGGCCACTCGAACGAGGCGTCCCAGCCCCCTTGCGCGGCGCCGGACGGCTCGAACTCCATGGTGGCGTCGTTCCAGACGTAGTGGCCTTTCGGGGCGGAGTGGGAGCTGGCCACGTCCACGCCGAGCGACTCGAGCGCGCCGGTCGCGGCCGGACCGACCGCCATCATGCCGGGAAGCGGCACGCTCATCAGCGCTTCGCCCATGATTCGGGAGGAAGCTTGGAAGTCGGCGTCGCTTCCGAGGGCCTCCAGCGACGCATTCGCGTCGGCGAACATCGTCGAACCGCGTTCGATGGCGGCGTCGGAGGCGGGGGCGGAACCGTCGCCGTTCCCGGGGTCGCCGGGCTGGGCGGGGCCGCCGCAGGCGGCGATCACCGTTCCGAGGGCGAATAGGAGCGTCAGCAGGTAGATCGGACGTCGTTGCATCGCGTGCACCTCCTGACTCCGACCCTAGACGCCGTGTACCGGTCGTGGCGTGAGGTGGTCGACGTCCGGACCGGACCGTGGCGCGACGGTCCGAATGGAGGCCGGGGCCGCGCGGAGGCTCCACGCGACCCCGGCCGGGTCCGTTCCGAACGTCGGCTCCGCTTAGCGAAGCCGACGTTCCAGGCGGTCGAGCACGTCGAACGAGAACTGGCTGCCGCTCGCGAGCAGCATCAGGCGCGCATCGCCGGCTACGGTCTCGAAGTTGAACGCGTCGCGGGATACGCCGGTCACTTCGCCGGTGAAGCCGGCCGGAAGGTCGGCCACGCTTGCGAAGGAGAACGACCCGTCGGCGTCGTCCAGGAGGCAGTCGACGCGCGTTCCTTCGTGCGCCCCGGTCCCTTCGACGTCGACGTTGAGCAGGCGGTAGGCTCCGGCGCTGTCCGGGGTCCATGTGAACGTCGTCGAACCGTCGACCGTGGCTCCGAGCGTCGGGCTCGAGGGGATCGAGGCCCGCGGCATGGCCACCCCGCTGAAGGCGGGAAAGGCGTCGCCCGGGGCCGAGACGGTCAGGTCGGTCGGGACGGAGTCGATCGTCGTGTCCTCCGGCATCTCGTAGACGATGAAGTCGAAGCCGATGTCGACCTCGGGAACGAACTTGTCCAGGGTCAGGAAGGCGGTTCCACCAGCTTCGAACGTCACTTCGTCGCCGACGGACAGGAACGTCATGCTGGTCCCGCCTCCGGACGGCGGCTCGGTCGGATCGCTGGGAACGTCCGGCAGGTCCTCGTCCGTGTCCACGTAGCAGGTTCCGATGAAGCTGCCGAGCACGCCCTCGATGTCGCTCGGAAGGAAACCGCTGCCCTCCAGGAACATCGCCGAGAACTCGTAGCTGGTGCTCCCCATGAAGTCGTTCTCGTCGACGACGACCATGCCGGTCGACGCGGTCTCGCCGGGGCCGTCGCCGCCCCCGGGATCGTCGCCTCCGTCGTCGCCGCCACCACCACCCGGTCCAGCCGTGCCGCAGGCGGCGAGTCCGACCGTCAGGACGATCGCGAGGAGAACCATCCACAGGCCTTGACGTCGTTCACGCATGGTCCATCAACCTCCTTCGTGGGCCGCCTCGACGGTCCGAGCCGCAGGGCCGTTCGTTCGACCACTCCGTGCACGGACTCTGAAAGGCGATTGACTGTCAGCGTACACGGCGCGACGATCGGGGCGCAGTCGACGACCTCACTTCGTGCACCCCCGAGCGCTCGTCGCGACCCCCCGCCGTTCCGGTTACCGCACCGCCCGCTCGTGCGACGCCGCCACGATCAGGAACCCGCCCCGCAGCCACGAGACGTTCGTGCGGGCGGCCGCGACCGATTCGACGCTTCCGCTCCAGCCGGTCGGAAGTTCGTTCGCGAGCGCGTCGGGCACGGTGAGGGCGCCGTCGGCGAGATCGGTGTGGCAGGTGAGCCAGACGTCCTCGCTGCCGGCGATCGTGACCACCACGGTCGCGTCGCGCGGCGCGCCGGCGTTCGACCAGGCGAACGCGGTGCCGGGCGTCACCCCCGCGAGCGGCGCCAGGTCGCTGGGCGCCTCGACGAACGGGACGGGCGCGTCGTTCACCGACGGGAAGTCGGAGCCGGGGAAGCGGACGGTCGCGGTCGGGCCCGGCACGGGCGCGGCACCGGGCCCACCGGCGTAGCGGATCACGTCGTCCTCGCGGATCTCGTCGAGGGTCAGGACGGTCGCGTCGTCCTGGCGGAGCTCGCCGGCGGCGCCGGCGGACAGGTGCACGATCTCGGCCCCGGCCTCGTCGAGCACCGTCTCGAGCAGGTCGGGCGGCACGAACGGACGCCGGTCGGTGACGAGACAGACGTCGTCGAGCTCGTTCCAACCGTCGTCCGGCTCCTCGGCCGGTTCGCCGTCCATGGTGAAGAAGCGGGCGGCGGCGCTCGCCGTGGTGCCCGCGCCCGAGGTCGAGGCGCGCACCTCGACGAAGCCCACGCCGAAAGCGCCGGGCGTGATCACGACCGGTTCGGCGTCGCCGACGATCGCGTCGCGCACCGCCTCGCGGGTGGCGTCGCGGGCGGCGGAGCGCGCCTCCTGGACGGGAAAGCAGGCGCCCAGGATCAGCGCCATCGGAAGCAGGGCGGCCGTGAGGGCACGCCGGGTCGCACGTCGGTTCATGGGGGCCTCCTCGTCGGGTCGTACGCGGGTTCCGGACCCGCAGCCTACCGCGCGGAACCCGTCGCCGAACGGGTCGGCCCCCCGGCCCGAGGCGGACGGACCCGACGGTATGCTCCCTGCGAATGGGAGGCGACATGCACCAGCACGATCTGATCATCCTCGGCGCCGGCCCGGGCGGGTACGTCGCCGCGATCCGCGGGGCGCAGCTCGGACTGGACGTCGGGATCGTCGAGAAGGAAGCGACGCTCGGTGGCACCTGCGTCCGGGTCGGTTGCATCCCCAGCAAGGCGCTGCTCGAGTCGAGCGAACGGTACGCCGAAGCGAAGCAGGGGATGGAGGAGCACGGCATCGGCCTGGGCGAACCGACCCTCGACCTGGCGGCGATGCAGAAGCGCAAGGACGGCGTGGTCGAGGCGAATACCGACGGCGTCGCCTTCCTGATGAAGAAGAACAAGGTCGCGCGCTACGCCGGCACCGGCGAGATCGTCGGCGAAGGCCGCGTCGACGTTCGCGACGAGGAGGGGGGCGTCACCGAACTCGCGGCCGAGCACGTGGTGATCGCGACCGGTTCCGTGCCGACCGGCCTGCCGGGCGTCGAGATCGATCACGAGACGGTCGTCGACTCGACCGGCGCGCTCGCCTTCGACGCCGTTCCGAAGCGCCTGGTGGTGATCGGCGCGGGCTACATCGGGCTCGAGCTCGGGTCCGTCTGGGCGCGGCTCGGCTCCGAGGTGACCGTGGTGGAGTACCTCGACCGGATCCTGCCCGGCATGGACGCCGAGATCGCCAAGGAGGCGAAGAAGGCGTTCACGAAGCAGGGGCTCTCGTTCCGGACCGGCGCCAAGGTGACCGGCGTGTCGGTAAAGGGCAAGGGCAAGAAGCGGGTCGCGACCGTCGAGATCGAGGGCGGCGATCCGGTCGCAGCGGAGAAGGTCCTGGTCGCCGTCGGCCGCCGGCCGAACAGCGACGGGATCGGCCTGGAGGCCGTCGGCATCGACACCGACGACCAGGGTCGCATCGTCGTCGACGACGCCTTCGCCACGAACGTGGCCGGCTTCCATGCGATCGGCGACGTCGTGGCCGGACCCATGCTGGCGCACAAGGCGGAGGAGGACGGCGTCGCCGTGGTCGAACGGATCGCGACCGGCGCCGGGCACGTCGACTACGACCTGGTGCCCGGGATCGTCTATACCGAGCCGGAGATCGCCACCGTCGGCAAGAGCGAGGAGGCGCTGAAGGAGGCGGGCGTCCCGTACGTCAAGGGCGTCTTCCCGTACATGGCGAACGGACGCGCCCGGGCGATGGGCCGCACCGACGGGAAGGTCAAGGTCCTGGCGCATGCGGACAGCGACCGGATCCTGGGGGTCCACATCATCGGCGCGCGGGCGGGCGACCTGATCGCCGAGGCGGTCGCGGCGATGACGTTCGGCGCGACGGCGGAGGACCTGGCCCGCACGGTGCACGCCCACCCGACCCTCTCCGAGGTGGTAAAGGAGGCGGCGCTCGACGCGTACGATCGGCCGCTCCACCTCTGAACCGACGCCGGACCCAGGCCCGCTCGGCGACGGCCGCGCACGACCGCGTGCGCGGCCGGTCCTTGCTACGCTGCGCCCGATGAACGCCCCGTCGAACGCCCCCTTTCCCGTGCGCGACCCGGCGCTCGCGCCGATCGTCGACAAGGTCCTGTCCGGCGGACGGGTGACCTTCGACGAAGGCCGCACGCTCTACCGCACCCCCGACCTGCCCGCGCTCGCCGCGCTCGCCGACCACGTGCGCCGCGAAAAGGTCGGCGAAAAGGCGTACTACGTCCATAGCCTGCGCCTGAGCCAGACGAACGTCTGCTACGTCGGGTGCACCTTCTGCGGCTTTCAGCGCAAGATCGGCGAGGACGGCGCCTGGGACATGGACCTGAACGATGTCTGGAACTACGTCGCCCGCCACGCCCACCCCGATCTGACCGAGATCCACATCAGCTCCGGCCACCACCCGAAGCGCGGCTGGGACTACTACCTGGACCTCACCCGGGGCTTGACCGAACGCGGCTACCAGGTCAAGGCGTGGACGGCGGCGGAGATCCACCACTTCACGCGGATCGCGCGTCCGAAGGGCTCGACCCGACCCGTGTCGTACCGCGAGGTCTTGAGCGAGCTCAAGGAGGCCGGACTGGTCGCCCTGCCCGGCGGTGGCGCCGAGATCTTCGCCGAACGGGTCCGCAAGCGGATCGCGGCCGCCAAGGTCGACGCCGACGGGTGGCTCGACGTGCACCGCACCGCCCACGAGCTCGGCCTGCCGACCAACGCCACGATGCTCTACGGCCACGTCGAGACGCTCGACGAGCGGCTCGACCACATGATGCGGATCCGGGCGCAGCAGGACGCGTCCGGCGGGTTCCTCAGCTTCATCCCGCTGGCGTTCCAACCGGACAACAACCAGCTTGCCCGCGAGCTCGGCAAGACCGAGTTCACGACCGGCGTCGACGACCTCCGCAACCTCGCCGTCGCTCGGATCGTGCTCGACAACGTGCCGCACGTGAAGGGGTACTGGATCATGGTCACCCCCGAGCTGGTCCAGGTCAGCCTTTCCGCCGGCGTCAGCGACGTCGACGGCACGATCAAGGACGAGAAGATCGCGCACGCGTCGGGCGCCACCACCGAGACCGGGATGACCGAAGCGGAGCTGATCCGTCTGATCCACGACGCCGGCCGCACCGCCGTGAAGCGCGACGCGCTCTACGCCGAGCTGGCGGTGCACGCGCCCCCGGTCCGCGACGCGGCATGACGGCCGGTTCGGGCGCAGCGGGCGGCCGAAGCGGGTCGGCGGTCCCCGAACCGGATCGTGCCGGGCCGAGCGACGTCGCCCCCGGCGCGACGGAACGCCTCGGGATCGTCGCGTACACGAACGTCGCGCCGCTCCACCACGGCCTCCGGCCCGGCCGGCACGACGGGCGCGAGCTCCGGTTCGTGCACGGCGTGCCGAGCGAGCTGAACCGGGCGTTGCTGGCCGGGGAGATCGACCTGACGCTGATCAGCTCGGTCGAGTTCCTCAAGCACGCCGACCGCCTGCGGGCGCTGCCGGACTTCTCCGTGGCCACCCTCGGCCCCGTGCGCAGCGTGGCGCTGTTCCACCGGCGTCCGTGGGCCGAGCTCGACGGCGCGACGGTCGCCGTCACCACCGACTCGTCGACCAGCGTCGAGCTGCTGCGCGTCCTCTTCGAGGCGGACGGCCTCGACGTCCGACTGGTGCCGGTCGCGCCCGACCTGGACGCGATGCTCGCCGAGCACGACGGGGCTCTGCTGATCGGCGACGCCGCCCTGCGCGAAGGGGTGGCGCGGAGGCCGGTGCACGGGGCGACGCCGTTCATGACCGACCTCGGGGACGCCTGGTACCGCGCCACCCGCCTGCCGTTCACCTTCGCGGTTTGGGCCTCGCGCGACGACGCGCCGCCCTCGCCGCGGCTGGTGGCCGAACTGCGGGCGGCGCGGGAGCGGGGCCTCGGGCACTTGGCCGACGTCTCGGAGGGGGCCGCCGAACGGGTCGGCGTGGCGCCCCGCACGATGCTCGCCTACCTGGCGTCGTTCCGCTACCACTTGGAGCCGCCCGACCGCGACGGACTCCTCGCCTTCGCGGCACGGGTCCTGCCCGACCTGCGGCCCGAAGCGCTGCGGTACTGGGACCTGTGAGCGCGGAGGACGGGGCGCCGGCGCCGGTCGTCCGTCCCGGTCGGCCCACGCCGTTGGGCGCGACCTGGGACGGGACCGGTGTCAACTTCGCCCTGTACTCGGAACACGCCGAGGCGGTCGAGCTGCTGCTGTTCGACGAACCGGGCGACGACGCGCCCGCCGCGGTGGTGCCGCTCACCGAGCGCACCGGGCCGGTGTGGCACGTCTACCTGCCGCGCCGCCGGCCCGGCCAGCTGTACGGCTACCGCGTGCACGGACCGTGGGAGCCGGCGGCCGGCATGCGCTACAACCCGGCCAAGGTGCTGCTCGACCCGTACGCCCGGGCGCTCGGGCGGCCGCTGCGTTGGCATCCGAGCCACTACGCCTACCGGCGCGACGACCCGAGCCGGCCCGACGCACGATCGAACGCCGCCTTCGCGCCGCTTGGACGCGTCGACGACGGCACCTTCGCCTGGGAGGGCGACGTGCGTCCCGACGTGCCGTGGCACGAGACGGTCCTCTACGAGACGCACGTGCGTGGCGCGACGATGCGGCACCCGGAGGTGCCGCCGCGGCTGCGGGGCAGCTACCTGGGCCTCGCCACCGAACCGATGATCGAGCACCTGCGCGACCTCGGCGTGACCACCGTGTCGCTGCTGCCGGTCCACGCCAAGGCGTCGGAGCCGCACCTGGTCGAGAAGGGCCTACGCAACTACTGGGGCTACAACACGCTGTCGTTCTTCGCGCCGGAACCGTCGTACGCCGCGTTCGGGCTGGACGGCGCGGTCGGCGAGTTCAAGACGATGGTGAAGCAGCTGCACGCGGCTGGGCTCGAGGTGGTCATCGACGTCGTCTACAACCACACCGCCGAAGGCGGACGGCTCGGCCCCACCTACTCGTGGCGCGGGATCGACAACCTCGGCTACTACAAGGTCAAGAGGGGCGACCCGCGCGAGTACGTCGATTTCTCGGGGACCGGAAACACCTTGGACGCCGGCAACCCGTACGTGCTGCAGATGGTGATGGACAGCCTCCGCCACTGGGTGCAGGCGATGGGTGTCGACGGGTTCCGCTTCGATCTCGCCTCCGCCCTGGCGCGCGACCTGTACGAGGTCGACATGCTGGCGCCGTTCTTCACGCTGATCCAGCAGGACCCGGTCCTGAACCGGGTGAAGCTGATCGCGGAGCCGTGGGACGTCGGACCGGGCGGCTACCAGGTCGGCGGCTTCCCCTGGCAGTGGGCGGAGTGGAACGGCGCCTACCGGGACGCCGTGCGCCGGTACTGGCGCGGCGACACCGGCACGATCGGCGAGTTCGCCACCCGCATCTCGGGCTCCTCCGACCTGTACGCGAACAGCGGCCGTCGTCCGTTCGCGTCGGTCAACTTCGTCACCGCGCACGACGGCTTCACCCTGTACGACCTGGTGGCGTACGAACGGAAGCACAACCACGACAACGGCGAAGGGAACCGGGACGGGCACGAGCCGAACCACGCCCAGAACTTCGGGGTGGAGGGGCCGACCCGCGATCCGAAGGTCCGCGCACGGCGCGACCGGGTGCGGCGAGGGCTGTTCGCGACCGTGGCGCTGTCGCAGGGCGTGCCGATGCTCCTCGGCGGCGACGAGCTCGGCCGCACCCAGCGGGGCAACAACAACGCCTACGTGCAGGACAACGAGGTCGCCTGGTACGACTGGGAGCTCGGCGAGGAGGACCGGGCGTTCCACGCCTTCGTGCGGTCGGTGCTCGACTTCCGGGCGCGGCACCCCACCTTCCGGCGCCGCACCTTCCTCACCGGCGAGCTCGACCCCGAGGCGGGCTGCAAGGACGTCTCCTGGTGGCATCCGTCGGGGCGTGAGATGGAGGAGCGGGACTGGAACGAGGGGCGACGCACCACCTTCGGCATGCTGGTCTGCGGGCGCGCCTTCCACGAGGCCGGGCCGGACGGACGCACGCGGCACGACACCTCGGTCCTCGTCCTCTTCTTCGGGCGCCGACCGGAACGGTGCACGCTCCCGCCGGTTCCGGACGACGCCCGCTGGCGGGTCGCGTTCAGCACCGACGGGCTCGAGTCCGGCAGCGAGCTCGAACCCGGGGCGCGGATCGACGCCGAGGAGGACGCGCTCGTGGTCCTCGAAGGGGTCGCCTGAACGCCGTGGCGGAGGGCGTCCCGCGTCTGGGCCCTCCGCCACGCGGACGCGACGGCGCGCCGGGGCCGGTCAGAGCACGTAGCGGCTGACGTCGTCGTCGGCGGCGATGTCGGCGACCTTCTTGCGGACGTAGCCGTCGTCGATCGTGACCCGGCCCAGGTCGGTGCCGAACGCCACGTCCTCGAGCACCCGCTCCAGGATCGTGTGCAGGCGCCGCGCCCCGATGTCCTCGACGTCGCGGTTCACCCGCTCGGCGACCTCGGCGATCGCGACGACGCCGGTTTCGTCCCAGACCAGCGTGGTGCCGTCGACCGCGAGCAGGTCGGC
The DNA here is from genome assembly GCA_007130355.1 of Trueperaceae bacterium. Classification (GTDB taxonomy): domain Bacteria; phylum Deinococcota; class Deinococci; order Deinococcales; family Trueperaceae; genus SLSQ01. Next base: position 774 of record SLSQ01000083.1, on the reverse strand, counting down.
GTACTGCCGCGTGAGCGCGTAGCGGGGTTGGGTCAGGATGCGTTGCAGGTCGGTGGCGGTGAGCTCGTCGAGTTCGACCCGGACCGGGAAGCGGCCCTGCAGCTCGGGGATCAGGTCGCTCGGCTTCGCGACGCTGAACGCGCCGGCGGCGATGAACAGCACGTGGTCGGTGCGGACGTTGCCGTAGCGGGTCTGGACGCTGGTGCCCTCGACGATCGGCAGCAGGTCGCGCTGGACCCCTTCGCCCGACACGTCGGCGCCCTTCGAACCGTCGTCGCCGGCGATCTTGTCGAGCTCGTCGAGGAAGACGATGCCGCGGTTCTCGGCCCGGTCGATCGCCTCGCGGCGGACCTCCTCCTCGTCGAGCAGCGCGACCGCCTCCTGGTCGTGCAGGAGCCGACGCGCCTCGCGGACGGGGAGCTTGCGGGTCGCGGTCTTCTTCGGCGCGAAGCGGGAGAACATCTCCTGCAGGTTGCGGCCGACCTCCTCCATGCCCGGCATGCCCATCCCCATCTGGGGCGGCTCCTCGGCGACCTCGATCTCGACGGTGCGGTCCTCGAGCTTGCCGGAGCGGAGCAGGGCGCGCATCTTCTCGAGCCCTTCGGTGGTGCCGCCCGGCAGCAGCGCCTCGAGCAGCTTCCCCTCCGCGGCCTCGGCGGCCCGGTCGGAGACGGCGGCCTTCTGCTCCTCCTCGACCAGCGCGTACGAGGAGGCGGCCAGGTCGCGCACGATCGAGTCGACGTCGCGACCGACGTAGCCGACCTCGGTGAACTT
>SLSQ01000103.1 GCA_007130355.1 Trueperaceae bacterium | reverse complement strand
GGGGGACCGGCGAGGCGTCGCACGACGCGCATGGTACCCAGGCACGGTCGCGGTCCGGCGCGCGCCCGCGGAGGTCGCTCAGGGACTCCGGTCCGGCACGGCACCTGGGCGCTCGGGCGCCGCCCATAGCGTCCACGCGGCGACGCCCCAGCCCCCGATCAGCGCCGCGCCGCCGAACGGGGCGACCGCACCGAAGGCGCCGACGTCGAGCGCGACCAGCGCGTAGAGGGAGCCGCAGAAGAGGAGGGTACCGGCCAGCAGCAGCGGTCCGGCCGCGCCGAGCGCCCGCCGGTGCAGGCCGAGCGCGACCAGCGCGACGCCGTGCAGCAGCTGGTAGAGCACGGCGGTGTCGTACGTCGCGGCGCGGGCCGGGGTCAGGACGCCGTCGAGCGCATGGGCCCCGAAGGCGCCGAGCGCCACGCCGCTCCCCGCGAGCACGGCCCCTGCGGCGGCGAGCCGGAGGCTCGGGGCGCGGTCAGCGGCCACCGCCACCGCCCCCACCGCCCCCTCCGCCGCCCCCGCTGGACGAGCCGCCGGAGCTGGCCGACTTCGAGGCGGCGGAGAGGGCGCTGGACACCGAGCTCGCGGCCTTGGCGACGCTCGCCAGGTCGGAGGCGCTGCCGGCGGCGGCCCCCATCCAGGCGGCCCGTCGCGTGAGGGTGGCCGAGTCGATGCCCCGTTCCGGAGCGACCCGTTCGAGGGTCCTCAGGAAGCGGCTGGCGACGCCGAGGGCGACGGCGTACGAGAAGTACCGGTCCCACAGCTCGAAGAAGTCGTTCGGCGCGTCCTTCATGATCGTATAGTCGCTCAGCGTGCGTCGGAACCCGTTCCAGCCGGCGACCTCGCGCGCGATCTCCGGCCTCCAGGAGGGCAGCGCCTGGCTGGCCACGATCAGCACCAGGACCGAGGCGCCGGTCGCCACGAACGACGCCACCTGCGCCAGATCCTGGGCCACGAAGAAGCCCCAGGCGAAGGTCGCGGCGCCGATGGCGAGGCTGATCAGCCCCCAGCGGTTCACCGCCTTCTTCGACTCCGCGGTGATCAGCGGACCGCCACGCGCCTCCTCGAGCCGCTGGCGCGCCCGCTTCGCCCAGCGTGGGACGAAGTTCTTCTTGCGTCGGCCGTACCTCCGCAGGTCCTTCATGTCGACGACCGAACCGCCGCGTGCGTCGCCGCGCTTCGCCGTGCCCGCGGCCGCCTTCAGGTGGTCGAGGGCGTCGGAAAGGTCCGGATCGAGATCGGAATCGGTGCCCTCCGCGGCGCTCGGGTCCAGGTGGATCTCGAAGCTGCGGCCCTCCCCTTCGAAGCGGACGCGCCGGAGCCGGGCCAGTTCCATCAGCGCGGCCGAGAACGCTTCCGACGCGTTCTGCCCGGCGTACCGCTGGTGCCGGATCAGGGCGACGCCGGGCGGCGACAGGTCGCTCGGCGGCTCGAACGGGTACTGCATCTCCTGGACCTGCGGCTCGCGGCCGACGCGGTTCCAGGTGCGGACCACCTGCACGATCAACCAGAGGAGCGCGCCCAGCGCAGGCAGGGCGGTCGCCGGATGGCGCCGGACGCGGTCGATCGCGGAGACCCGCTCGACGGCGTGGGTCGCGACCCCGATCGCCTCGTCCTCGGCGTAGGCGAGGACCTCGATCCGGGTGGTGCCGGGTCCGAACGCCGGCATGGCGCAGGTGAACCGTTCGGTGCCTTCGCAGGCGACGGTCTCGCCGCCGCGCGGGGTGGCGGTGACGCGGTCGACGGGGGCGCCCACGGGCTCGGCGCGGCCGCTGAGGGTGAACGGTGCGTCGCCGACGGCGCGGGGCCCGTCGACGCGGACGTTCGGGGCGCCCGGCACGCCGATGTTGGCGATGCGGGCGGTGTCCTCGAGGTAGGCGACGAGGCGTTCGCGGCCATCGCTTTCGGCGGTGAACGGCCCGGGCGGCATGAGGTAGCGGATCTCGACCCCTTCGCCGTCGGGGATCTGGTGGAAGCGGACGTCGAGCCGGTCGCGGGTCTCGTTGAGCTCGACCTCCGGTTCCTCGGGGTTGTCGAATCGGAATACGAAGGCGTCGTACGGCGCGTCGGCGGGGGCGGGGGTGGCGACGGTGAGGTGGTAGCCGCGGGCGGGCGGGTTCTCGCGGCCGTAGATCTCCCAGTACCACTGGACGACGTCGTCGTGGACCTGCACGGCTCCGGGGCCCGTGAGTTCGTAGTGGAAGCGGACGCGGCGTTCCTGGACGCGCGAATCCTGGGCCACGATCAGTTCGGTACCGGCGGCACCGCTCTCGCAAGCGGCGGTGCGGGCGGTGGCGTTCGGTCCGGAGGAGACGGCTCCGGTGCCGTCGAGCATCGTCAGCGTCACGTCCGGTCCGTGCTGGATGCAGAGGAACGCTTCGCCGAAGTCCTCGGTGGTCCAGAGGGTGCGTTCGTCGTCGACGGTGATCGTGCCGTCGGCGGCGATGTCGACCTGCTGGCGGACGTCGCGCCACTCGAACCGCGCCGAGGCGGTGCCGAGCGCGGCGATCAGCGCGACGAGGGCGAGGGCGCGGAAGGCGGTGCGCGCCGCGGTGCGGACGGTCACTGCGCCGGGAACGACTGGCCGGTCACGGCGCCGCCGTCGCCGACGGTCTCGAGCGGTTCGCCGTCGACGAAGAGGTCGACGCCGGGGGCGTTGCCGAAGTGCAGGTAGAGCGGACGCTGGAACTCGAACCGCTCGCCGGGTTGGGCGGTGGTGTACACCAGGCGCTCCCCCTGGTTCCGGTCCGGGCTCTGGTACGCCTCGAGCCAGGTGGCCTCGTTCACCTCGACCACGATTCCGGCACCCGGCGTCGCCGGTTCGGTCGGCGCGTCGGCGAGCGGATCGAGCGCCACCACGATGTCGCGATCATTGGTCATGTCGAACGCCGCCTCGTACGGTTCGTAGCCGTCGCGGACGATCCGGACCGTCCGCTCGGCCCGCGCCGAGACCGGCACCCCTTCGATCGGCGTGACGCCGGGCAACGGGAAGGCGTCGACGGTGACCTCCGCTCCGGGCGGGTCGGTCGTCACCGACAGGACGATCTCGTCGGCGACGACCTCGCCGCCCAGGAGCGGCGCCGGGGCTTCCCCCCCGGCCTCGCCCGCGACGGCCGGTCCGGCGGCGGACGGATCGGGCTCGGGCGTGCCGGCGTCGGTCCGTCCGGTGAAGAGCAGCCGGTTGAAGCCCCAGACGGTCGCCCCGACCAGGACGCCGGCGAGCGCCAGCGTGAGCAGCAGCGGGGCGGCCTGTCGGAGGAGGACGGCGCCGGGGATCGCCCGCCCGCGGCGCGGCCGCCGC
>SLSQ01000231.1 GCA_007130355.1 Trueperaceae bacterium | reverse complement strand
CGAGCGCGTCGGAGAGGCGCGACGCGGCGATCCGCTCGCCCACGATCAGGACCGGCCGGTCGGTCCCTTCGACCGCCCGGCCGGCCTGCGTCAGGGCGCGCTCCGCCTCGCCCCACGCTCCCTGCTCGAGCCACAGGTTCGCGCGCCCGAGCGACGCCGCCACGATCGACGGACCGTGCTCCGCCTCCTGCGCGGCGGTCAGGGCCGCTTCGTAGCGACGGTCCGCTTCGGCCAGCTCGCCGCGCCAGGCGAGCAGGCCGGCGCCGACGAGGTCCACCCGGATCCGTGCCTCGTCCCACGCCGGGCCGCGCGGCACCAGGCGCCCGACCCGCGACCAGGTATCGAACGCCTCGTCGAGCTCGCCCTCCGCCTTCTGCCGATCGGCGAGCCGCTCCAGGATCTCGATCGCCGGCGCGACCGTCTCCGGGTCGTCCTCGCCCTCGGCGGCGGCGAAGGCGTGGAACGCCATCCGCTCGAGGTCGGTCTCGAGGCCGGCCCGCTCGCGCTCGCGGTAGAAGGCGGTCATCCGGCGGTGCAGCGCGCGCCGTTGCTCGAACAGCAAGGTCTCGTACGCCACGCCCTGAAGCACCTGCTGCCGGAAGCGGTGCGCTTCGGGCAGGGGCTCGAGCATGTCCGGCCCCTCGAGCGGGGAGAGGGCCGACTCGAGCGCCACCGGATCGCTCTCGAGCAGATGGGCGAGCGGCTGGTGTTCGGCGGTCATGCCGATCACGGCGGCCGCCTTCATCGCCGTCCGTTCGGCGCTGGTGAGCCGGTCCAGGCGGGCGACGAGCAACGCGTCGAGGTTGCCGTCGAGGTCGCGCAGCGCCTCCTCGTCGAAGGTGACGCGCGGCGCCGCCTTCTTCGGGCCCTTGCCGCGCCCGCCGCGGCCGATCCCCTCCCACGACGCTTCGGCCCGGAGCGCCCCGCGATCGATGAGATCGCGGGCGATCTCCTCGACCAGAGCGGGCAGGCCGGCCGCCCGCTCGTGGATCGCGGTGGCGACCGGGTACGGCACCGACAGCGCCGGAACCCCGAGCGTCTGCGCGACGACCATGCGCGACGCCTCCGGTTCGAGTCCCTCGAGCCGCCGCGCGGCGACCGGCAACGCTTCGGAAAGCCAGGCGGCGGTCCGTGCGTCGGCCGGCCGTTCGAAGCCGACGATCGCGATCGGAGCCGTGCCGGCGAGTTCGGCGACGCGCCCGAGCAGCGCCGCCGAGGCCCGGTCGGTGCGGTGCAGGTCGTCGAAGGCGAGCAGCAACGGACGGGTCGCGGCGGCCCGGGCCACGATCCGCGTCGCCCCGTCGGCGAACGCCGCCGCCTCCGAGTCGTCGCTCCGATCCTCGGGACCGTCGTCGGCCGCGCGCTCCGCCTCGGACCGTTCGATCACCGCCCGCCGGAGCGCCTCCGTGCCGGCCGTGGCGGGCAGCCCGAGCAGGACGCGGAGCGGGGCCGACCAGCGGGCGAACGCGGGGCCGCCCTCCTCCGACGCCGGACCGGCCGCGACCGCCCGCAGCCCGCGCTCCTCGGCCGCCTCGAGCGCCCACTGGTGCAGGCGGGTCTTGCCCGATCCGGCCTCCCCCTCGTAGCGCACGACGCCGCCCTCGCCGTGCGTCGCCTTGGTGAGGAGGCTGCCGAGCTCGATCCGTTCCGCGTCGCGCCCGAACAGCGGTCCTCGTGTGCGTTCGTCGTCGGCCAGCTCGCGCTCGGCACGGTGCAGGTGCACCGGCGCGGCGACGCCCTTGAACGGCTCCGGCGCGAGCGCGACCAACGCGATCCGGCGGCGGGCCCGGCGGGCCGCCTCGGGGTCGCAGAGCACCTCGCCCACGGCGGCGCGCTTCATGAGGCGGGCCGCCAGGTTCGTCTTCGGGCCGAGCACGCCGTAGGTAGCGCGCGAGGCCGCCCCGTAGCTGCCGGTGAACATCGAACCGTACGCCACGCCGGCTCGGAGCCCGTCGACCGAGCCCGCCTCCGGGCCGCTCGTGGCGACCAGCGCCAGGGCGCAGGCGACCGCCCGCTCGGCGTCGTCCCCCTGCGCCCTGGGGGCGCCGAAGGCGGCGTAGAGGTAGCTGCCCTTGTCGCCCACCGTGACCTGGACCAGCGTGCCCGAGAAGCGGACGAGCTCGGCCTGCACGTGCCTCAGGAACCGGTCCAGGCGGACGCCGGCCTCGGGATCCTCGTCCCAGTCGATGCCCCCGAACGAGAGGAAGAGGGCGCCGGCGGGGCGGAAGTCGCCGAGCGCCTCGGTCGCGCCCGACGCGTCGGAGCGGGCCGCCTCCGGCGCCCAGCGCGCCGCCGTCTCGGCGTCGGGCAGGTCCTCGGGGTCGAGCCGCGTGACGGGCAGGCGCTCCATCGCTTCGCGCGCGGCACGTCCCGATGGGTCGCGGATCGCACCGGGGGTCGTCGCGGCCGCCTCGGAGCGGTCCGGGGTCGCCTCGGCCGACGCCACGGCCGCCGGGTCCGCGCCCTCGCCGTCCTCCTCGCCCCGCGACGCTTCCTGGGGCACGACGACGGCGTCCTCGCGTACGGCCGACGGTTCGATGCCGAGCGCGCGGGCCACCTGCGGGTCGACCACGATTTCGCCGGGCGAAGCGTGGCCCTCGTGCGACGCGAGCCGCAGCATCGTCGCGCCGGTCAGGACCGAGAAGCGGCGCCGGTCCGGATCGCCGACCGCGAAGCGGCGGACCGGCCCGGCGGCGATCGCGACCTTGAGTCCGACCCCCAGGCGCTGGCCGTCGCCGGCCGGCACGTCGCGCAGCACCGCCACGTCGCGCTGCATGCGGCGCGCGGCGCGCACGGCGCGCGCGCCGTCGTCGTCGCCCGGGAAGAAGCAGGTGACGGCGTCGCCCGAGAATCCGAGCACCGTCCCCTCCCCCTCCTCGACGCGGGCGATCAACGGCTCGTAGATGCGGCGCAGCCAGGTACCCATCTCCTCGGCACCGCGGAGCGGGCCGAGCCGGCTCGCGAACCGTTCGGTCAGGGCGGTGAAGCCGGACAGGTCGGCGAACAGGGCGGCGCCCGACCCGCGTTCGGGCAGCTCCTCGCCCCGGGCCAGGGCGCGGCGCAGGTCGTGCGGCAGGTAGACGGCGAGCGCGGTTCGGGCCGCGTCCGGTCGTGCGTCGGCTGGGCGCACCGGCGTGCCTCCTCCCCGGTTCAGGACTCCGGTCGATGCGTTCCCGTCGTCCGACTCTGGACGTCCGAGCCGGGTCGTACGGGTCGCGACGCGCGCGTCGCGTGGTGCGGTGTCGGGACGCAGCGTAGCCCGCGAGCGCCCCCGCAGGTGCGGGTCGGCCCCCCGCACACACGTAGAAGCGG
>SLSQ01000293.1 GCA_007130355.1 Trueperaceae bacterium | reverse complement strand
GCCGAAGCGCCGGTCAGCGTGCCCCGCTCCGGCGCCACCGCGGACCTGATCTTCGCCGGCTACCGGGCGCTGCTGGTCCGGATCGACACCGACGACGGCCGGCACGGGGTGGGCGAGGGTCTGGTTCGGCTGGCGCCGAACGCCGCCGCCGCGATCGTCGACGCGCTCGCCCCGATCCTGATCGATCGCGATGCGCGCGACGTGGACGTGCTGTGGGAAGATTTGTACGCGACGATGGTGAACCGTGGCCACACCCGCGGGTTCATGATCGAGGCGATCTCGGCCATCGACATCGCCCTCTGGGACCTGATCGCCCAAGAGCGCGAGCTACCGCTGCACCGGGCGCTCGGCGGAACGCACCACCCCACCTTCCCCTGCTACGCCAGCTCGGTCCGAATCAAACCGCCCGAGGCGGCCGCCGCCGACGCCCGGGCCCTGGTCGCCGACGGGTTCGACGCGATCAAGCTCAAGATCGGGCGCGGTCCCGGCCGCCTGAACGAGGACCTCGACGCCGTCGCCGCGGTGCGCGACGCGATCGGGCCCGACGTGCGGCTGATGGTCGACGCGAACGGCGGGTACGACCTGGCCACCGCGGTCCGGGTCGCGCGCGAACTGACCCGACTCGACTGCGCCTGGTTCGAAGAGCCCCTCCCCACCGACGACCTGCCCGGCTACGCGGCGCTGCGCAAGAAGGTCGAGATCCCGATCGCCGCCGGCGAATCGTGGTTCACCCGCACCGACTTCCGCGAAGCCTTGGTGCGCGAGACGGTCGACGTGGTCCAGCCCGACGTGAGCCGCTGCGGCGGCGTGTCCGAAGCGGTCAAGATCGCCCGCATGGCGTCGGCGTTCCACGTGTCGTTCGCGCCGCACACCGGTCAGTCGTCCGCCGTCTGCCTGGCGACCTCGCTGCACCTGGCCGCCGCGATGCCGAACACGGTCACGTACGAGTTCATCGCGGCCGACTGGTCGGCCGACCAGGCGAACCCGCTGCGCACCGAACTGAGCGACTTCGACTTCGCCGGCATGCGCGACGGCGGGGTCGCGCGTGCGCCCGAACGGCCCGGAATCGGCATGACGATCGACTGGGACGCGGTCGCGCGCTACCGGACCGAAGGCTGACGGGGCCCGGGGCGCGGGGGTGGCGCGACTCCTGATCCTGTGCGGCCTGGGCCTGACGATCGCCACGGTCCAGGCGATCGTGGTTCCGTTCGCCGCGCTCTACGCCACCGGCCTGGGCGCCGCGCCGTTCGCGGTCGGCGCGGTGGTCGCGTCCGGCTTCCTGGTCCCGCTGCTGGCCGCGGTGCGGATCGGCAAGATCGTCGACCGGTTCGGAGCGCGCGCGGTCATTACGGTCGGCGCCGCCCTGCTCGCGCTCGCCGCCGTCCCGGTCGCGGTCGCGCCTTCGCTGGGCACGATCGCCGCCCTCGCGATCGTCACGAACTTCGGCCACGTCTCGGCCATCGTCGCGTCGCAACGGGCGGTCGCGCGGACCGTCCGCTCGCGCGAGACCGCGTTCGGCTGGTTCACCACCTGCGTGTCGATCGGGCAACTGATCGGACCGCTGGCGATGGGCGTCGCGATCGACGCGTTCGGCTTCGGCGGCGGCACCGGCGCGACGCTGGTCGCGGCCGTCCTCGCCCTCGCGCTGGCACTCGCCGTCCGCCGGCGCCTGCCCGGACCGTCGCGGAGCGACGCCACGGCCGGCCCCGTCTCCGTTCGCGGCGACCTGCGCGCCGACCCGGTCGCGCCGATCGCGATCCTGGGAAGCGGCGGCGCCCTGTTCGCGATGGGCGCGCATCAGGCGTTCTATCCGGTAGTGCTCGACGGAATGGGCGTCGCCGCCGGCACGATCGGCCTTATCCTGGCCCTGCGCGCGGCCGCCTCGATCGCGGTCCGGCCGTTCCTCGCCATGTTCATCCGCTGGACGGGCTCCCGCGCCGTCGTCTACGGCGCCTCGCTCGCGGCCTGCGGCATCGGCATCGCGATCCCGTTCCTGCCCGCCCCCATCGCCCTCGCCGCCGGTGCGTCGCTGCTTCTGGGCGTCGGCAGCGGCCTGGCGCAACCGATGTCGATGGTGCTGCTGGTCGATCACGTTCCGCCCGAGCACCACGGCTCGCTCTTGGGCGTGCGCATGGCGGTCAACTACGCCTCGATCGGCGTGGCCACGGTCGCCCTCGGCGCCGCGATCGCTACGGTCGGACCGGTCGCGGCGTTCGCGGCGACCGGCGCGTTTCCAGCGGCGATGGCGGCGGCGGTGCTGAGGCGGCGCGCGCAGGTGGACGCTGTGCCGGTCGGGCGGTAGGGGCGGGACGCCCGCAGCCCGTCAGGCGCCGACGCCGGTACGGAGCTCGATCGGGTGCGCGGCGGCCTCGAGCAACGCCGGCAGATACCGGCCGTGCACCGTCGCGGACGTCACCTCGGTCGACGGACCGGCGACCGAGAAGGTCGCGACCACCGCGCCGGACGCGTCGCGCACGGGAACGGCCACGGCCGAGATCGACTGCGACAGCTGTCCCTCGTTCACCGCGAACCCCGAGTCGCGCACGCGCCGAAGGCGTTCGATCAGCTCGTCGACCGTGCGCGGGGTGGCGTCGGTGTACGGCGACAGGGTCGGTTCCGGGAACAGCTCGCGCACGCGGCGTTCCTCTTCGAAGGCGAGCAACGCGTGTCCGGTCGAGGTGGCCTCGGCCGGAAGCGTCTTGCCGACCTCGACGTGGTAGGTGAGCGACCGGTTCCCCAGCACGCGCGCGACGTACAGCACGTAGCGCCCCGCCAGGACCGCGCACGAGCAGGTCTGGTCGATCCGGCGCGAGAGCTCCTCGAGTCGTTCCTCCGCCTCCGGCAGGCCCGAGGTCGTCCGCGCCTTGGCGGCGAGCCGCATCAACGTCAGGCCGGCCGCGTAGCGCTTCCCGTTCCGGTCGACCTGCAGGTACCCGCTGGTCACCCAGGTGCGGAGCAGCCGGTAGGTGACCGTCGATCCGAGCCCGAGCGCTTCGCTCGCTTCGGCCAACGTGAACGCGTCGCGCTCGAGGAGCAGGTTCAGCACGGCGGCGCCGCGGGCCAGCGTCTGGAGCTGGTGCTTCGCCGGTTCGGCGGCGTCGTCCGTGCGTCCGGTTCCGGCGGTGCCTCCGGATGCGTTCATGGTGTCCCCTCCGACTTCCGCGGGCGCCGCGCACCTCGCGTGCGTACGCCGTGCACCGCGCTTCGCGGGGCACGCCGCGGCGCTCCGCCGTCTCTCCGACCCTTCGACGACGATTCTAACCCCGCACGGACCGCGGACCGGGCCTAGTTCCTTTGAGCGGAAAGGACATTCCTACTATTG
>SLSQ01000166.1 GCA_007130355.1 Trueperaceae bacterium | reverse complement strand
CGGCCGCCCGCGCCGGCAGGCGCGGGCGGCGGGCCGACGCCGTGCGGACCGCCGTCACGTCGCGGGGTCCTCGCCCGGCTCGTCCAGGAACATTCCGATGGCGTGGAAGCCGGCGTCGACGTAGACCGTCTCGCCCGTCACGCCGCCCGAGAGGTCGGTGACCAGCGCGAAGCCCATGCGGCCGACCTCCTCGCCGGTGATGTTGCGCTTCATCATCGAGAGGCGCCCCGCTTCGCCGTACATGTCGCCGAACCCGGCGATCGAGCGGGCGGCGACGGTGCGGACCGGTCCGGCGCTGAGCGCGTTGACGCGGACCCCGGCCGGGCCGAGATCGTACGCCAGGTAGCGGACCGACGCCTCGAGCGCGGCCTTGGCGACGCCCATCATGTTGTAGTGCGGCACCACTCGTTCGGCGGCCAGGTAGGAGAGCGTCACGATCGCGCCGCCCTCGTCCATCAGCTCCGCGGCGCGGTCGGCGACGGCGACCAGCGAGTAGGCGCTCACGTCCATCGCGGTCCGCCAGTCGTCGCGGCGTACCTTCCGGAACGGCTCGGCGAACGTCTCCTTCGGGGCGTACGCGACGGCGTGCACGACGAAGTCCAGGCGTCCGAACTCGGCCCGCAGGGTGGCGAACAGTTCGTCGAGGTCGGCGTCGTTCGCCACGTCGCACTCCGCCAGCAGCGGCCGGTCGAGCTTCTCGGTCAGCTTCTCGAGGGTGGGCCGCAGGCGTTCGCCCTGGTAGCTGAACGCGAGACGCGCGCCGGCCTGCGCGAGCGGCTCGGCGATCTGCCAGGCGATCGAACGTCGGTTCGTGACGCCCATGACGAGGCCGGTCTTGCCGGCGAGATCGATGCTGTACACGGGGGGTACCTCCAGGACCGTGGATGGGGGCGAGCATACCGCAGCGTCCGGAGACGTTCCGGACGCCGTCGGGCACCGCCGGACGTCGTTCAGGCCTCGTTCATGATCCGTTCGAAGCGGTCGCGGGCGTCCCGGGCGCGCTTCGGCTCGCCGCGCGCCTCCCACGCCGCCGCCAGCCCCTCCCACGCGACCAGGCTGAACGGCTCGTGGTCGGCCATCCGCTGGAAGGCGTCGGTCACGGCGACCGGGTCGCCGGCCGCGTCGGCGATCTCGGCGGCGCTCTCGAGCAGGGTGAGCTGCTCGCCGTGGAGCGCCTCGCGCAACGCCTCGACCCAGGCGGACTCGAACCCGGACAGGTACGGACCGCCGTAGAGCGCCGCGGCCCGCAGGTGGTCGTCGAGCCGACCGCTGGAGCGCGCCGTGCGGACCGCCGCCCGGTACGCATCGACGTCGTACTCGAGGCTGACCTTGTCGTGCAGGTAGTAGCGACGGTTCGCCGACTCGACCATCTCGCCGCCCATCACCCGACGCAAACGGTAGAGCGTGGTGTGGAAGCTGGAGCTGGCGCGGGACTCGGTCTTGCCCGGCCAGAGCGCTTCGGCCACCTCGAAGGTGCCGGTGCCGCCGCGGTGCTCGAGCAGGTAGAAGAGCAGCTCCATCGCCTTCAGCGAGTCCCAGTCGACCCGCTGGCCGTCGCGGAGCACGGTGGGGTGCCCGAACGCCCGCGCGACCACCGATCCCTCGAGCGGTGTGCGCAGTTCGGCGACGCGCCGCAGCCGGACCGCGACCGCCTCGATCAGTTCGTCGCGCGAGAACGGCTTGGTGAGGTAGTCGTCCGCCCCGAGGCTCATCCCCCGCCGCATGGTGCCGCGGTCGTCGAGCGCGGTGAGGAACAGGAACGGCACCGCCCGAAGCTCCGGTACCTCCCGAACCGCGGCGTAGAAGTCGAAGCCGTCCAGGACCGGCATCGAGATGTCGCTGACGACCACGTCCGGCCGCAGGCCGCCGCGCAGTTCGTCGAGGGCGTCGCGCGGATCGTCGAACGCGACCACGGCGTACCCTGCCGACGAAAGCGCGACCTCGGTGACCTTGAGCATGCCGACCTCGTCGTCGACGCAGAGGACCAATGGCGCGGACACGTCCCCGAGTCTACCGGTCCGAGCGGCACCACGACCCCGGCCCCGGCGGACCGAACGCGGGCGACGGCCGGCTCAACTCCAGGATTCGGTCGTCTGCAGGTGCACCAGGGCGCTGTACTGCACCCCGTCGCCCACGGCGCAGGTCGAGAAGGCGATCTCGGCGATCACCGCGTCGTTCGGCAGGTTCCGCAGCGTGCGCTCCATGCGTTCGTCGAACAGCGCCGGATCGTTCGCGGTCACCAGCTTCATCTGCTTCTTCATCCGGTCCTCCCTTTCCCGAGGCGCGCCAACGCCTCCGGATCGTCGATGATCAGCCCGGCCACGCCGGCCGCGACCAGGCGCTCCATCTCCTCGGGTTCGTTCACGGTCCAGGCGTGCAGCGGCAGGGCGTGCGCGGCGGCCCAGCGGAGCATCTTCCCGTCGATCTGATCGTGGCGCGGGTGGAGCGCGTCGACGTGCAACCAGCGGGCCAGCACGCCCGACCGCACCCACGAAGGAAGCTCGGGCGCGATCAGCAGCGCCGTCCGGAGGCGTGGAGCCGACAGCCGGACCCGGGCCAAGGCGAACGGGTCGAAGCTCGAGATCAGCGTCCGGTCGCTCGCGCCCGCCCGCCGCACCGTCCGGATCGTCGCCCGTTCGAGGTGCCAGGCCCGCGCCGGTTCGGGGCGGCTCTTCAGCTCCAGGTTGAGGACCGTGCCGGGGTACGTCCGGGCCAGATCGAGGAGCTCGTCGAGGGTCGGCAGTTCCGGTTCGAGCTCGCGCAGTTCGGCCAGGGTGGCGTCGCGGACCTCGCGCCCGTGGCAGTCGAAGTCGTGCCAGAGGACCAGCGCTCCGTCGCGCGTGCGCTGCACGTCGGTCTCGATCCCGTCCGTCCGGGCGAAGGCCAGCTCGAAGGCGGACAGCGTGTTCTCGCGCCGCGGCCCGCGCGCGCCCCGGTGCCCGATCGTCCACGGACGCCCGCGATCGACGCCGGGCAGGGACCGCGGACGCCAGGTCGGCCCCGCCCACGCGGCCAGCGCGGCGACGAGCAGGAGGATCCCGGCGAGCGCGTTCACGACGTCAGGCTACCGCGTCCCGTGGGGCGCGGGGCCGGGTGGTAGCATCGCGCTCCGATGCCGCGTCCCGTCGCCAAGGCCCGCCCGCGCCGCGAACGGGCGATGCTGCTCCTGCAGCCGATCGCCGACCTCCTGGTTCGGTGGCTGGCGCGCCGTGGCGTCGATCCGCTCGGGGTCCTGGCGGCGCACGCCGTGGCCGGCCTGACGGCCGCCGCCGCGCTCGCCTGGGGCGGGGCCCGCCCGCACGACGCGGTCTGGGCGTGGTCG
>SLSQ01000323.1 GCA_007130355.1 Trueperaceae bacterium | reverse complement strand
CGCCTCAGTTCGGCACGATCTCGAGCGGCTCGGCGTCGGCCCAGAGCCCTTCGAGATCGTAGAATTCGCGCGCTTCGGCGCTCATCAGGTGCACGATCACGCCGCCGAAGTCGAGGAGCACCCAGCGGCTGGAGGGCGCCTCGACGCCGCGCGGCAGGTGGCCGCGCTCCTTCATCGTCTCGCGCACGGCCTCCTCGAGCGCTTGGATCTGCGGCTGCGACTCGCCGGTCGCGACCACGAAGGCGTCGACCGAGGCGGTGAGCGCGCTCAGGTCGAGCACCCGCACGTTCACGGCGCGCTTGTCGTCGAGGGCGTCGACGATCCACTGGAGTTCCGGCAGGTGTTCCGGAACGCCGCGCGCGGGGCGGGGCGCGTCGTTCGGGTCGGTGGCGCGGAGGTCGGACGCGCCGCCTGCGGGCGCGTCGGGGGCACGGAGGTCGTCGCTCAAGTCGAATTCCTTTCGGTCCGGTCGGGACGCGGGGGTCGGGGCGCGCCGGCCGCGCGCGGAGCCGCGCTCACGGCGCTTCCGGGGCGACGGTCGGCTCGGCCGCCTCGACGTCGTCCGGTACGGGGTGCGGTCGGTAGAGGGCGCGGACGGTGCCGGCCGGGGTGCGGTCGAGCGCGTCGGCGCCGAGCACCAGCTCGAGTCCGGGCTCGCGCCCCTCGACACGGTCGAGGACGTCGACCTGCTGCTTCCCGGCTCCGAACAGGCCGGTGTAGAAGTCGGCGTCGGACCAGTGCGGCACGGTGGCCAGCACCCGCGTCGCGCCCGGTTCGAAGCTCCCTTCGCGCAGCACGATCCGCTCCTCCGGCACGCCCAGGCCGACCAGACGGTCGCGGTACCAGGCGCCGGTCCCCGGATCGCCGCTGCGGTCGCTGATCAGCAGGACGACGTCGGGCGGCTCGAAGAAGGTGCGGGCGGTGCCGCCGAAGGTCTGGGCCAGGAAGGTCTCGGTGGTCCGCGGGTCGGCGATCAGGCCCTGAGCGCCGTTCCGCTCGACCTCGACGGTGGGCAGGGTGGCGGCCCGGATCTCGACGTCGGCGGCGTGCGGCAGCAGGTCCCGGATCAGCGCCAGCGACACGTTGGTCTCGACCCGCTCGAAGTAGGTGGAGACGAGATCGGGCAGCACCCCGACGGCGCGCACGTTCAGCTCGCGCAGCTTGGCGGCCATGGCGTAGGCGAGGCGCTTGACGCTCTCGAGCCGATCGAGGTCGCCGCGCCGGAACTGGCGGTAGCGGACGAACTCGCTGGCCGCCTGTCCGTCGAGCACCTGCGGCCCCGGCTGGAAGTCGATGGTGAGCCCGGCGGCGACGTCGCGGTAGTACATCCGTTCGGGCACGTTCACCTCGACCCCGCCGAGCGCGTCGACGATGTCCTGGAAGATCTCCAGGTCGAGGATCGCGTAGTAGTCGATCGGCAGGCCGAGCACCCCTTCGAGCGCCTCCATCAGCCCGTCCGGACCCTGCCGCGCGAGCACGCCGTTGATCCGCCGCGTCCCCCCGCCGACGAACAGGTCGCGCGGGATCGCGATCATGGTGGCGACGTCGTCGACGACGCTGACGTAGAGGATCGTGTCGGTGTTCACGCCGCGGACCGAGGTGGGCGCGTCGCTGCGCCAGCCGACGATGCGACCGCCGGGGCCGTAGATCGGCTCCGCCGACCCTTCGCCGATCAGGATGTCGCGGCCGGCGACCACGAAGTTCGCGACCACGCTGGCGTCGTCGGCGACACCGAGCAGTTCGCGCTGTTGGACGCCCAACTCGGTGCGGGGCGCGTCGCGGTCGAGCCAGAACCCGGCCAGCCCGACCGTCGCGACCAGCAGGCCGAACACGGTCAGGAGCCGCGCCGCGCGGCGGGCGCTACGAGCGGTCCGGAACCAGGGAATCGTGCACCTCGAGAGTGGTCGGGTGGACCGGCTTGCCGCAGGCGCGGAGGAACTCCACCTTGCGGCGGACGGCGGTGCGGTAGGCGGCCGGGAGGTCGCGGAGCGCGAGCTCGCGCACGTCGTCGTTCACGCCGCGCCCCGGCTCGGAAACGTCGGCGACGTAGACCGCCGTTCCGATTCGGTCCTCGGGCTCGACGCCGGCGACGTGTCCTTCGATCGCGCCCAGGACGCGCGGCGCGTGCACGCCCCACGATTCGGCCAACGCACGGCCGGCCCTGCCGTGCAGGATCATCGGGTGGGCACGCTCCTGGGCGTTCGTGGGCGGCGCGAGCTCCCTCAACCGCTCGTCCGGAAGGTCGCGGGCGGCGTCGTGCAGAACGGCGGCGAGCACCGTGTCGTGGACCTCGTCGTCCGTGAAGCGGTTGGCGCGAGCGATCCGCTCGGCCAACTCGGTGACGCGCACGACGTGCGCCCAGCGGTCGGGCGTGAGCAGCCCCCGCACGCGCCGGCACCACGACGCGACACCGGGGCGGCCGCACGGTCCGCCGCCCGGGACGGGCGCGGTGTCGGGCACGGAGTCGGGGGCGGGATCGTTCGGCATGGACTCCTCACGGGCGCGACGCGGGCCGGTCCTCACGAACGGTCCGGCGAGCCAGCCGCGTCGCCCCGAGCCTACCGGACCGTGGGTCACGATTCCGTGTCGGATCCTTCGTCGCTCCACGCCGCCTCGGCGGCGCCGGCTTCGCGGGCACGACGTTCCGCCTCCCGCTCCTCGGTCTGGGCCTTCGCTTCGTCGAAGTACTCGAACGCCGCTTCGCCGATCCAGACGTCGTCGCCGTCCTGGGCACCGGCCCGGCGCAAGGCCTTCGAGAGCCCCATCCGTTCGAAGTGCCGTTGCAGGTAATCGACCGCGTCGGGGTTGGTGGCGTCGAACCGCTCGATCAGCGCTTCCGCGGCCTCGCCGCGGACGATCCAGCCGGAACCGTCCTGCAACCGATCGACCCGGATCGGATCGATCTCGACCCGTTCCTCGCGGACCGAGGCGACCGGCGTCTCCGGCCGTTCCGGCAGGAGCGCGAACAGCGTCGCGCGCAGCTCGTCGAGGCCCCGTCCGTCGTGCGACGAGGCGGGCACGACCGGCATCCCGGCCTCGGCCAGGTCGTGCACGGCGGTGGCGACTTCGTCGTGGGACGCCAGGTCGATCTTGTGCAGCACGATCACGCCGGGAAGATCGAGGAGCGTCGGGTCGTAGGCGCCGACCTCGTGCCGCAGCGCGCGCAGGGCGGCGGGAGGATCGTCGGCGATGTCGAGCACCCACGCCAGCAGCCGCGTGCGGGCGACGTGGCGCAGGAACTCGTGCCCGAGGCCCTTTCCTTCGTGCGCCCCCTCGATCAGCCCCGGCACGTCGGCCAACGTCAGCCGCTGGAGGCCGCCGTCGCCGCGTTCGACCACACCGAGGTTGGGCGTCAGG
>SLSQ01000185.1 GCA_007130355.1 Trueperaceae bacterium | reverse complement strand
GGCCTGCGCAAGACCGGCGACGTGCGCGAGGTGGCGGACACGCCCGACGTGCAGGGCATGGTGCGCAAGGTCGCCTACCTGCTGACCATCGAAGGGGACGAGAAACGGTGAAGCTCAACGACCTCAAGCCCGCCAAGGGCTCGACCAAGACGCGGCGCCGGCTCGGCCGCGGTCTCGGCAGCGGCCGCGGCAAGACCGCCGGCCGGGGCCAGAAGGGCCAATCCTCCCGCAGCGGATTCAGCCAGGGCGCCGGCTGGGAGGGCGGACGTTCGCGCCTGATCGAGCGGCTGCCGAAGCGCGGCTTCAATCGCGCCAAGGAGCCGGTCCAGATCGTGAACGTCGGCGACCTGGAACGGTTCGAGGACGGCGCCGTCGTCGATGCCACCTTCCTCGCCGACGCCGGCCTGATCCGTCACCCGGACCGCGCCGTCAAGCTGCTCGGCGACGGTGAGCTGACCAAGAAGCTGACCGTCGATCTGGACGCCGTCAGCGCATCCGCCGCCCGCGCGGTCGCCGCCGCCGGCGGGACCGTGAAGGGCGCCGCGGCCGGGGAGACCGACTGATGCTCACCGCCTTCCGCAACGCGGCGGCCATTCCGGCGCTGCGCGCGAAGTTGCTGGTGATGATCGGCCTGCTGGCGGTCTATCGGCTGCTGGTCTTCATCCCCACGCCGGGGATCGACATCGACCTGCTGCAGGAGGGCGGCTTCGGCGACGGGGACATCTTCACGCTGCTGAACTTCATCTCCGGCGGCAACTTCGAGGTGTTCTCGATCGCGGCCCTCGGCGTGATCCCCTACATCACCGCCGCCATCATCACGCAGCTGCTCCAGTCCACCTGGGAGCCGCTGCGCAAGCTCGCCAAGGAGGGGGAGGAGGGCCGCCGCAAGATCACGCAGTACACGCGGTACGGCGCCACCATCCTCGGTGCGGTGCAGGCGGTGTTCCTCGCGATCGCGCTGCTCGGGCCGTCCGGCGCCCTCAAGGTCGGCTGGGCCAACGGACCGTTCTTCTGGTTCGTGGTGCTCGTGACCCAGGTCGCCGGCATCAGCTTCGTGATGTGGCTCGGCGAGAAGATCAGCGAGCACGGCATCGGCAACGGCATCTCGCTCATCATCTACGCCGGCATCGTCGCCGCCTTCCCCAACGCGATCGTGTCGCAGTTCGCCCTGATCGGGCGCGGCGAAGGGAACCTGATCGGTCTGCTGATCTTCTTCGGGTTGCTGATCGTCGGGCTGGCCGGGATGGTGCTCGTCCAACAGGCGGAGCGCAGGATCCCGGTCCAGTACGCCCGCAAGGTGGTCGGCCGGCGCGTCATGGGCGGTCAGTCGACCTACATCCCGCTGCGCCTGAACGCCGCCGGCGTGATCCCGATCATCTTCGCGGTCTCGATCATCATCCTGCCGCAGACCCTGATCGGCGCGTTCCCCGACGTGCTCTGGCTGCAGGCGATCGGCGCCTGGTTCAACCCCGCGCAGTGGCAGGGTCTGATCACCAGCACCCTGCTGATCGTCGCCTTCACCTACTTCTACACGCAGATCAGCTTCGACCCGCGGAGGATCAGCGAGAACCTGCGCGAGTACGGCGGCTTCATCCCCGGCGTCCGCCCCGGCCAACCGACCACCGACCACCTGGTCCGCATCACCGGTCGCATCACCCTCTGGGGTGCGCTCTTCCTGGGCGCGGTCAACGCGCTGCCGCAGACGCTCGCCTGGATGACCGGAGCCGGTCAGCTGTCGTTCGTGTTCAGCGGCATCGGCCTGCTCATCATGGTCGGCGTCGGTCTGGACACGCTGCGCCAGCTCGAGTCGCAGCTGATGATGCGCCATTACGAAGGGTTCGTCGCGAAGGGCCGCATCCGCGGTCGCGGGCGCCGGTTCTGATGGCCAGCGAAGTGCTGCTCCTGATCGGACCGGCCGGCGCCGGCAAGGGCACGCAGGCCGACGCGCTCGCGGCCCGCAAGCGGCTGACGAAGCTGTCGACCGGCGACATGCTGCGCAGCCACGTGGCGCGCGGCAGTCAGCTCGGCGTCGCGGCCAAGTCGTACGTGGACGCCGGCGACCTCGTGCCCGACGACCTGATCGTGGACATGGTCCGCGACCAGGTCTCCGGCATGGAGGAGGTCCGCGTGCTCCTCGACGGCTTCCCCCGCACGCCCGCTCAGGCCGAAGCGCTCGACGCCATGCTGGCCGAGTTCCAGGCCCGCATGACCGCGGTCGTGCTCCTCGAGGTCCCGGAGGAGGAACTCGTCCAGCGCCTGCTTCAGCGGGCCCGGGACGAGGGCCGCAGCGACGACAACGAAGAGACGATCCGCAACCGGATGGAGGTCTACCGGACCTCGACCCGCCCGCTCATCGACTTCTACCGCGACCGCGGTCTGCTCCACGCCGTCGACGGCGTCGGCGAGGTGGACGCGGTGACGAAGCGGATCGAAGGGGCGTTGGTTTGATCCTCAAGCGACCGAGCGAGATCGAGGCGATGGCGGCCGCCGCCGCGATCAACCGCGCCGCCATGGAGGCGGTCGCGGAACGGATCGCGCCCGGCGTGTCCACCGCAGCCTTGAACGCTGTCGCGGAAGAGGTTATCGTCGCCGCTGGCGGTACGCCCGCCTTCAAGGGCTACCGCGGCTTCCCCGCGACGCTGTGCACCTCCGTCAACGAGGTCGTCGTTCACGGCATTCCGAACGATCGGCCCCTCGAAGACGGAGACATCGTGTCGGTCGACGTCGGGACCTTCTACCGAGGCTACGCCGCCGATCAGGCTCGGACCTTCGCGGTCGGCGAGATCTCGGACGAAGCCCGCCGTCTCCTGTCGGTCACCGAGCGCTCCCTCTACGCCGGGATCGACGCCGCACGACCGGGCGCTCGCATCGGCGACGTTTCCGCGGCCGTTCAGGACGTCGTCGAATCGGAGGGGATGTGGGTCGTGCGCGAGTTCGTGGGTCACGGCATCGGCCGTGAGTTCCACGAAGGACCGGACGTGCCCAACTACGGCCGGGCCGGAACGGGTCCCGTTCTGCGCCCGGGAACGGTCCTGGCGATCGAACCGATGGTGACGCTCTCGCGCACCGCGGTCGTGATCCAGGACGACGGCTGGACCGCGCCGACCGAGACCGGCGTGCTGTCCGCCCACTTCGAACACACCGTGGCCGTCACCGAGGACGGCCCACGCATTCTGACCGCGAACGAAGCACGGTCGCCGGTCGCAACGGGAGGAACGGATGGCGCGTAGACGAGGAGGCGGAGGCGGACGCCGGAAGGTCGGCGGACGCGGACGCTCGGAGAACCGCCAGAAGGGGAACGAGACCACCCAGGACTCGATCCGTACCGAAGGCGTGGTTCTCGAAGCGCGCCCGAACACGACGTTCCTGGTGCAGC
>SLSQ01000003.1 GCA_007130355.1 Trueperaceae bacterium | reverse complement strand
TGACGCCGCTGATCCTGGTGATCGCGCACGTGGCGGTCCAGGGGATCGGCGCCTGGACGCTCGACTTCTTCACCCAGGAGCTCGGCTCGCCCGCCCGGGCGCAGCAGGGCCGCCCGACCGGTCTGGTGCACACCATCGTCGGCACCCTGATCATCGACGGTCTGGCGCTCCTCCTGGTGCTCCCGTTCGGGATCCTCGCGGGGGCGCTGCTGGCCGAGTTCCCCGACCACCGCCTGAACCCGGTGGTGCGGGTGATGGCCGACACCCTGAACGGGATGCCCGCGATCCTCAAGGGCCTGTTGGCCTACGCCCTGATCGTCCAGCCGATGGGGGGCTTCTCGGCGTTGGCCGGATCGGTGGCGCTGGCGCTGGTGATGCTTCCGATCCTGACGCGTGCCGTCGAGGGGGCGCTGGCCGCGGTGCCCTGGTCGCTGCGCGAGGCGACGCTGGCGCTCGGCGTGCCCCGCTGGCGCGCGATCGTGGCGACCTCGATGCCGGCCGCCCGCATCGGGATCGTCACCGGCGTGCTGATCGCGTTCGCGCGGGCGGCGGGGGAGGCGGCGCCGCTGCTGCTGACCTCGTTCGGCAACAACTACCTCTCGTTCGACCTGTCGCGCCCGATGGACACGCTTCCGCAGCGCCTCTACAGCCTCGCGATCAGCCCGTACCGGGAGTGGCACACGATGGGCTGGGGCGCCGCGCTGCTGCTCCTGACGCTGGTGGTGGTCGCGTTCGTGACGGCCCGCGTCGCCACCCGCCGCCGCTTCCGGTGACACCCGCCGCCCCCCTTCCCTCCGGAGGACCGATGCCCGAACCCGTTCGTACCGAACCCGACGACCGTTTCGTACCCGCCCGAACCGAGCCCGTCCGCTCGGCGACCGCCCCCGACGTCAAGCTGGACGTACGCGGCCTGACCGTCCGCTACGGAAGCGCCGTCGCCGTCGACGGGGTCGACCTGCAGGTGCCCGCGCACCGGGCGACCGCCCTGATCGGCCCTTCCGGGTGCGGCAAGAGCTCGTTCCTGCGGGCGCTCAACCGGATGCACGACCTGACCCGGGGCGCCAAGGTCGAAGGGAGCGCCCTGCTGGACGGAACCACGGACGTTCTGGACCCGCGCGCCGATCCGGTGCCGATCCGCCGGCGGATCGGGATGGTGTTCCAGAAGCCGACCCCGTTTCCCACGATGAACGTCTACGACAACGTCGCCGCCGGCCTGCGTCTGGTCGGGATCCGCAAGCGCGCGGTGCTCGACGACGCGGTCGAGTCGGCGCTTCGGCAGGCGGTGCTCTGGGACGAGGTGAAGGACCGTCTTCGCGCGCCCGCCGCCGCGCTCTCCGGCGGGCAGCAGCAGCGCCTCTCGATCGCCCGCGCCCTGGCGGTCGGGCCGGAGGTTCTGTTGATGGACGAGCCGACCAGCGCCCTCGACCCGCAGGCGACGCAGGCGATCGAGGAGCTGGTGCTCCGCCTCAAGGAGCAGGTGACGATCGTGATCGTGACGCACAACCTGCAGCAGGCGGCCCGGGTCTCGGACGTGACCGCCTTCTTCTACCTGGGACGCCTGATCGAGGTGGGCGAGACCGACGAGCTGTTCGTGCACCCGCGCGAGGCGCGCACCGCCGACTACCTTTCCGGCCGCTTCGGGTGAGCCGTCAGGGCGCGAGCGGGAAGAGGAGCGGCACGACCAGCAGCGTCGCGACCATCATCGCCGCGACGACCGGAAGGCCGACCTTGACGAAGTCGCCGAAGCGGTAGTCGCCCGGACCGAGCACGAGCGCGTTGACCGGCGAGGCGACCGGCGTCGCGAACGCCGTGCTGGCCGCGACGGCGACGGTCATCAGCAGCGGTTCGGGCGCGACGTTCAGACCGGCGGCGGTGGCGGCCGCGAGCGGGGCGACGAGGACGGTCGTCGCGGTGTTCGAGATCGCCTGGCTCAGGACCGAGGTGAGCAGGAACAACGCCGCCATGACCGCCACCGGCCCGGCGTCCCCCAGGACGCCGGTGAGTCCGGACGTGATCAGGTCCAGACCGCCGGTGACGTCGAGCGCGGTGGCCATCGGCAGCACGGCGGCGATCAGCACCACCGTCTCCCAGTGGACCGTGCGGTACGCCTCGGTCGGTCGGACCGCGCCGAGGGCGACCATCGCGAAGGCGGCGGCGAGCACCGCGACGACGTTGGGAAGCCAGCCGAACGTCATCGCCGCGAGCATGCCGGCGAGCACGAGCGTGGCGTGGGGCGCGCGGCTCGTGTCGCGCGCGAACCGCTCCCACTCGCGGGGGGTGGCGACCGGGATCAGGTCGTTGGGGGCGCGCACGACGCGGCGCTGCGCGTCCGGCCCCCCCGCGAGCAGCGCCAGATCGCCGGCCTGGACGGTGACGTCCGTGAGCTCGGACCCTTGCACGAGCCGTTCGCCCCGCCGGATCGCGAGCACCGTCGCGCGCGTCCGGTCGTGCATGCGCGCCTCGCGGAGCGGCTTCCCCTCGTACGCCGAGCCGGGCGGTACCACCACCTCGATCAGCATCGACGCCTCGGGAAGCGACTCCGTCCGCGGCGCGTCGGTCGCTTCGACGAGGCCCTCCCGCACGATCCGGTCGAGCGCCTCCGGTTCGGCGATCAGGTGCAGCACGTCGCCGGCGCGGAGCAGGCTGCTCGGTTCGGACCGCCGGACGGAACGACCGGAACCGGTGACGCTCTCGATCGCGAGCACGGTGACGCCGGTCGTGCGGCGCAGGTCGTTCTCGGCGACGGTGCGGTCGCGCAGCGGCGACCGGTCGCCGACCCGGACCCGGCGCAGCCGGTCCTCGACCTCGTAGCGGCGGGCGAGCTCGCGGACGGTGGGTGCGGCGCCGGTCGCGCTGGCGTCCCGGTCGGGGAGCAGCCGGCGGCCGATCGTCGTCATGTACAGGATGCCGATGGCGAGCATGGTCAGGCCGACGGGAGTGAAGGCGAAGAACCCGAACGGTTCGCGTCCTTCCTGGCGCAGGACGTCGGCGACGACCAGGTTCGGCGGGGTTCCGATCAGGGTGAGCATGCCGCCGAGCAGGCTTCCGAAGGCGAGCGGCATGAGCAGCTTCGCGGGCGCCATGCCGGCGCGGCGGGCCAGTCCGACGACGACCGGAAGCAGCACGGCGACCGTCCCGGTCGAGGAGAGGAAGCCGGAGAGGAGCGCGGCGACCCCCATCGTGACGACCGTGAGCCGGAGCGGCCCGGTGCCGGCACGGCCGAGCAGGTCGCCGATCCGGTCGGCGACGCCGGTCTGGAAGAGGCCGGCGCCGACCACGAACAGGCCGGCGATCATGAGCGTGATCGGCTCGGCGAAGCCGGCGAGCGCCTGCGCGGGGTCGAGGACCCCGGGCACGGCGAGGGCGAGCAGGGCGGCGCCGGCGACCAGGTCGAGGCGGAACCGGTCGCTCGCGAACGCCGCGAACATGATCCCGAGGACCAGGAAGACGTAGCCGGCGTCGCTCACGCCGGTGCGTCGTGCTCGGTGTCGGAAGCGTCGCCCGCGCGGTCGGGCTCGCCGTCCCGATCCGGCTCGGCCGCGGGCGGGTCCGGCTCGGAGCTGGGCCGCAGGTCGATGCCGTTGACGTGGTTCGCGGCCGCGACGGGACCCTCGTCCACGATCCGCTGCACGGCGTCGGCGCCGGCGCGCACCACCTGTTCGAGGAGGGAGGCCTCGTCGTCGCGGAACCGCGACAGGACCCAACGTTCGACCGGCCACTCCGGCGGGGGCCGGTCGATGCCGATCTTGAGCCGGCAGAACCCGGGTCCGATCCGGTCGATGACGTCGCGTACGCCGCGTTGCCCGCCGGCACCGCCTCCGGTGCGGATCCGCAGGCGTCCGAGGGGCAGGTCGAGGTCGTCGTGCACCACCAGCGTCTCCTCCGGCGGGACGCCGTTCCGGGTGGCGGCGGCCTGGACGGCGACGCCCGAGCGGTTCATGAAGGTGGTCGGCTTCAGGAGGCGCGCCCGACCGACGCGCGCCTCCTCGCCGTGCCGGCCACTGCGGAAGGCGGCGCCGTGACGCCGCGCGAACTCCTCCACGACGAGGAACCCGGCGTTATGCCGGGTTCCCGTGTACTTCGGACCGGGGTTGCCGAGTCCGACCACCAATCGCACGCGTCCGCGTCCTCAGGACTCGTCGTCGTCGGAGGTGTCGCCGCCTTCCTCGTCCGCGGCCTCGGCTTCGCTCTCGCCGATGACCTCCGGTTCCGCTCCGTCCCCGGCTTCGCCCTCTTCTTCCTCGACCTCGAGTCGGGGAGGCAGCACGGTGACGAGCGTCAGGGCCGGATCGTCGAGCAGCTCGGCCGTCTCGGGCAGGCGCTCGACGACGTCGCCGATGTGGATGGCGTCGCCGATTTCGAGCGGGGTGAGGTCGATGACCAGGTTCTCCGGAATGTCGCGCGGCAGGACGGAGATGTTGATCTCGCGGCGCTGGATGTCGAGCTGGCCGTCCTCCTTCTGCCCCGCGGCTTCGCCTTCGAACTCGACGCGGACCGCGACGTCGAGCTTCTGGCCGGCCGTGATCGCGAAGAAGTCGACGTGCTGCGGAATCCGCTTGCGCTTGTCCATCTGGACCTCGCGCACGAGCACCGGGTGCACGTCGCCGTCGACGGCGAGGTCGATGAGGTTCGAGGTGCCGGTCTGGCGGAACGTCTTGTCGAACTCCTTGAGGTCGATCGAGACGGACAGGTTCAGGCCGGAGTTGTAGACCACCGCGGGGAGGCGTCCCTCGCGGCGGAGCGCCGGCGATCCGCCGGGCGTGCGCTTGCTGGCTTCGAGCTTCATGCGTGCCTCCTGTGGCGGCCGAGCGCCGCCGATCGTGCGCGCCGGATGGGGGCGCGCGTCGCAACGCACGAGTGTACTTCGGATCCGCCCCGAGCCGCAAGCAGAGGGGCGCGCCTCCCACGGCTCGAGCCCCACCCGCGGCGCGCCCTCGGGAGCGAACGTCGGCCACGGTGCGTTCTCGGTCCGCACCTGCCGCGGCCCGAACCGCCGGAGCGGGGCGGGCACCTCGGCGTCCGACGCGACGAGCGGCCCTCGCGGGCCGCTCGTTCCTGGTACCTGCGTGCCGTGACGTTCCGCACGGCCGGGCGTCCGTCGCTCAGGGCAGGGACATCGGATCGACGACGTACACGTGCTGCGTGTACATCATGCCCATCGGACCCATGTCCATCGGTTCGCCCTCGGGCTGGTCGAACCACGGATGGTGTCCTTGCTCCGCCGGGAACAACAGCTCGAACGCGTTGATCTCGCCCTCGGGCGACACGGCGAGCACGAGGCCGGGACCCATCATGCCGTAGTGGTAGCCCATGTGCGGGACGTACTCGGAGAGGCGCTGGTACTCGGCCAGGGCGGGGTTGACCTCGGCGAGCGCGTCGAAGGTGAGCGGCACGAACGTCGGATCGGCGTCGGGCACGACCGAGTCGGGCTCGGTGATCCAGATGTGCTGCGTGTAGACCATGCCCATGGGGCCGAGCTCCATCGGTTCGCCTTCCGGCTGGTCGAACCACGGATGCCAGCCGATCTCCTCGGGGTAGATGACCTCGATCACGACCACCTGGTCGTCGTGGCCGACCCCGAGGGTCACGTGCGGGCCGGGCGCGCCCCAATGGACGCCCATCGCCGGCACCCACTCTTCGTGCATCGGTCCGTAGTGCTCGAGCCCGGGGTTGAGCTCGACGAACGCGTCGAGCGTGCGGGCCACCGGCCGCTCGTCCTGTGCCTGCGCGACGCCGGCCAGCACCAGCGCGACCGCCATGATGATCGTTCCTCGTCTCACGTCTGCCTCCTCTTCGGTGTGCGGGGCGGCGCGGCGGGTCGCTCGCGTCGGGCCGCACGGGCGACGCCTTGGTGGGCGACGCCGTCCTCGGAGGTTCAGCGTAGCGATGGGGCGTTCCACCGGCGTTCCACCTCGGCGGCGCCCGCTAGGGTGCGGCGCGCGACCGATCCGCCCGGTTCACCCGCTGAACAGGGAACTCACCGAGGCGTTGTCGTGCACGTTCCGGATCGCCTTCGCGAGCAGGGGGGCGACGGAGAGGACCTCGACCGCGTCGTGCCCGCCGGCGTACGGGATCGTGTCGGTCACGATCACGCGCTCGATCGCTTCGCCCGAGAGGCGCTCGAGGGCGGGCGGCGTGAACACCGCGTGCGTGGCGGCGACGGTGACCTGCGGCGTCGCCCCGAGCCGGATCAGGGCGTCGATGCCGCGGCGCATCGTGCCCGCGGTGCTGATCATGTCGTCGATCATGATCGGCCGCTTGCCCTGGACGTCGCCGATGACGTGGGTGACCTCGACCTCGGTGGCGCTGGTGCGGCGCTTGTAGAGCATCGCGAGCGGCAGGTCGAGGTGGTTGGCCAGCCGTCGGGCTTCCGTGGCGCGCCCGACGTCGGGGGAGACGACGACGCGGTCGGAGAGGTCGTCCTCCTTGAGGCGCCCGCCGAGGATGTCGAGGGCGGTGAGGTGGTCGACCGGCACGTCGAAGAAGCCCTGGATCTGGCCGGCGTGCAGGTCGACGGTGATCACGCGGTCGACCCCGGCGGTGCTCATCAGGTTCGCCACCAGCTTGGCGGTGATCGGTTCGCGGGCCTGGACCTTCTTGTCCTGGCGGGCGTAGCCGAAGTAGGGGATCACCGCGTTCACGCGCCAGGCGGAGGCGCGCTTCAGCGCGTCGGCGAGGACCAGTACCTCCATCAGGTTGTGGTTCACCGGGGCGCAGGTCGACTGGATCAGGTAGCAGTCGGCGCCGCGGACGCTCTCGTCGATCTGGATGCGGGTCTCCCCGTCGGGGAAGCGCGACACGGACCCGTGCGACAGTTCCATGCCCAAGTGCTTCGCGACCGAGGAGGCGAGATCCGGCGTGGCGGTCCCGCTGAACAGTTTGACGTCGTCGCCGGGCCTCACGTCGGTCGGAGGCGGCGCGGCGAACGGAACGATGGGCGGCGGCGGGCGGTCAGGTCCACGGTCGGTACCTCGCAGGGGCGTGACGGGGTCGGGCGCGACGGGCGTGCACGGACGCGCGCGCGGGCACGAGCGGCCGCGCGCGGGCGCGCCGAGCATACCGCAGGGTCAACGGGCGTACTGGACCGCGCGCGTCTCCCGCACCACCGTGACCTGCACCTGGCCCGGGTACTCCATGTCCTGTTCGATCCGGGCGGCGATGTCGCGCGCCAGCAGGACGGCGGCCGCGTCGTCGACCTCCTCCGGTTCGACGATGATGCGGATCTCGCGACCGGCCTGGATGGCGTAGCTCTTCTCGACGCCGGGGAAGGCGGTGGCGATGTTCTCGAGTCCTTCGAGCCGCTTCAGGTACACCTCGAGCGACTCCCGGCGCGCGCCCGGACGGGCGGCGCTGACCGCGTCGGCGGCGTTCACGAGCACCGGGTAGAGGGTCTCGGCCCGGTCGAGGTCGTGGTGGTTCGCGATCGCGTCGATCACCTCGCTCGGCTCGCCGAAGCGGCGACCGAGGCCGGCGCCGATCTCGGTGTGCGTCCCTTCGAGCTCGCGGTCGATCGACTTGCCGATGTCGTGCAGCAGGCCGGCCCGCCGGGCGAGCGCCTCGTCGAGACCGAGCTCGGCGGCGATGATGCCGGAGAGGTGGGCCACCTGTACCGAGTGCTGCAGGATGTTCTGCCCGTAGCTGGTCCGGAAGTGCATCCGGCCGAGCAGTTGGACCATCCCCGGCTTGATGCCGACCACGTTCGATTCGAGCGACGCCTCCTCGCCCCGCTCGCGGATGTACGTCTGCATCTCCTGCTGCGCCTTCTGGACGACCTCCTCGATGCGCGCGGGGTGGATCCGTCCGTCGGCGAGCAGCTCGTTGAGGGCCAGCTTCGCGACCTCGCGGCGCAGCGGGTTGAAGCTGCTGAGGAGCACCGCCTCCGGCGTGTCGTCGATGATCAGGTCGACGCCGGTGAGCGCCTCGAAGGCGCGGATGTTGCGCCCTTCGCGCCCGATGATCCGGCCCTTCATGGCGTCGTTCGGGATCGGCACCACGGTCACGGCGATGGCGGCGGAGACCTCGCTGGCGCTCCGTTGGATCGCCTGCGCCAGGATCGCGCGGCTGCGGCGGTGGGCCTCGGCGTCGGCGCGTTCGAGCGCGCCGCGCACGCGGATCGCCTTCTCGCGTTCGAGCTCGCCTTCGACCCGTTCGAGCACCGCCTGTTCCGCCTGCTCGCGGCTCATGCCGGCGACGTCGTGGAGGGTGCGGTCGACCTCCGCTTCGCGCTCGGCGAGTTCGTCGTCGCGGCGGCGCAGCTCCGCTTCGCGTCCGTCGAGGCGCTCCTCCTGCTCGTCGAGGCGCAGGGCGCGTGCGTCCTGCTGTTCGCCGCGGCGCGTGAGCCGTTCCTCGAACCCGTCGAGCTTCTCGCGGTCGCGCCGCAACTCTTCGCGGATCCGGTCGAGCTCGGCGCGCTTCGCGTCGAGGTCGTCGCGCGTACGGGTCAGTTCGCGCTCCGCCTCCTGGCGGTCGCGTTCGGCGTCCTGACGCAGGGCGTCGCGTTCGCGCGCCAGTTCGGCGTCGAACCGGTCGCGATCCTCGCGGGCACGGCGGGTGGCTTCGTCCTCGGAACGTTGACGGATCTGGTCCGCCTCGGTGCGGGCGCGCTGCAGCAGCGCCTCCGCCTCGCGTTCCGCTTCGGACCGGGCGCTGGCGTCGCGACGACGCTCGGTGAGCAGGCGGCCGACCGCCCCGCCGGCCACCAGTCCGATCGCCAGCGTCAGGACCAGGACGAGCAGGGTAGCCCAGGTCATGCGGCGTCGTCCGCTTCGTCGCTGGAGCCTTCGGGGCCGGAGTCGTCAAGGTCGCCGGGGCCGGCGCGCAACGCCGCCACGGTCGCGGTGCGTACCTGCGCCAGAAGATCCGGATTCGCGACCAGGAACTCGCCCGCCTTCTCCTTCCCCTGCCCCAACCGCGTCTCCCCGAACGCGAACCACGAACCGCTCTTCTGCACCACCCCCACGTCCGACGCGATGCCCAACAAGTCCCCCACCTTGTCGATCCCCCGCCCGAACAAGATCTCGATCTCCGCCTCCTTGAACGGCGGCGCCACCTTGTTCTTCGTCACCTTCACCCGCACCCGATTCCCGATCTTCTCCCCCCCGACCTTCACGTCCCCCTTCCGACGCACCTCGATCCGCACGCTCGAATAGAACTTCAACGCCCGCCCCCCCGGCGTCGTCTCCGGATTCCCGTACAGAACCCCGATCTTCTCCCGAATCTGATTGATGAACACCGCCGTCGTCCGCGACTTCGCCAACACGCTCGTCAACTTCCGAAGCGCCTGACTCATCAACCGCGCCTGAAGCCCCACGTGCGAGTCCCCCATCTCGCCCTCGATCTCCGCCCGCGGCACCAACGCCGCCACGCTATCGATCACCACCACGTCCACCGCACCGCTGCGCACCAACAACTCCGTGATCTCCAGCGCCTGCTCCCCCGTATCCGGCTGCGACACCAGAAGATCGCTCACGTTCACCCCGAGCGCCTCCGCATACGACGGATCCAACGCATGCTCCGCATCCACGAACGCCGCCACCCCACCGTTCGCCTGCGCCTCCGCGATCACGTGCAACGCCAACGTCGTCTTCCCCCCCGACTCCGGGCCGTACACCTCCACCACCCGACCCCGCGGCACCCCCCCGATCCCGAGCGCCGAATCCACGCTCAACGACCCCGTCGAAATCACCTGGATCCGCTCCCGCTGCGACTCGTCACCGAGCCGCATCACCGCACCCTTCCCGAACTGACGTTCGATGTGGGCCAGGGTCGAATCGAGGGCCTTGCGCCTCGGATCGTCGCGTTCCGGTCGTTCCTTGGAGATGGCCATGTCCACT
This sequence comes from Trueperaceae bacterium, assembly GCA_007130355.1. GTDB lineage: Bacteria > Deinococcota > Deinococci > Deinococcales > Trueperaceae > SLSQ01. Next base: position 3,081 of record SLSQ01000003.1, on the reverse strand, counting down.
CGCCTCCTACGCGCCCGCGAGCGCGGAATCCGAATCGGGTTCGGCGACCGCCAGGCGGCGTCTCAGGAGATCGAGGGCCCGGGTGAGGACGCGGAGGCGCACCCTCGAGCCGGAGCGCTCCGGGAGGCGGACCGTGATCCGGTCCGAGCCTTCCGCGTCGTGTACGGCGACGTCCACGATGGCGACGTCGGCCTCGTCGTCCGAAGAGCGCAGCTCGCCTACGGCGATCGCTGCGTCGACCGCGAAGGTCGCGCGCGCGTCGGTCGCCGCCTCGAGGGCGGAGGCGCCTCGGTCGGCGCCGAACCGGTCGCCGAGCGCGTCCATCGCATCGGTCCGCCATGCTATCACGGCGCCGCCGAGCGCCCTCCGGTCGGGGTCGGCTTCGGAGAGCGCCGCCGCCAACGCTCCGCCGGTCGCGCCTTCGACCACCGCCAGGCGCGCGCCCCGCGCGATCGCGGCGCGCACCACCACGCCGGCCAAGGTGTCCGGCCCTTCGCCCCAGACGGCGTCGCCCAGGCGCCGGGCCACCTCGCGTCCGAGCGGCGCCCCGAGCGCTTCGGCCGCGTCGGCGCTTCCGGCGCGGGCCGAGACGCGGACGTGGACGCCGTCCGCCTTGGCGTAGGTGGCGACGTTCGGGTTCTCGACCGTGGTGAGGCCGTCGAGCCGGTCGGCGACCTCCGACTCGCCCAGGCCGGAGGTCTTGAAGAGGCGGATCCAGAGGCGGTCGTCGGGCAGCGGCAACTCCCGGAGCAACCGCCCCTCGACCATCGGCTTCAGCTCGTGCGGCGGTCCCGGCAGGGCCGCCACGAGGCGCACGCCGTGGGGCCGCACGATGCGGACCAGCCAGCCCGGCGCCGTCCCGTTCGGGTTCGCGAGCGGACGTGCCGACGGGACGAGCCACGCCTGCTTCAGGTTGCGCTCCGGCATCGCGCGGCCGGTGCGCGCGTAGCGCGCGCGCAGGGCCGCCTCCAGGTCCGGGTCGACGCGGGGCGTCTCGTGCACCAGGTCGGCGATCGCTTCGCGGGTGAGGTCGTCCTCGGTCGGCCCCAGGCCGCCGGACACCAGCACCAGGTCGCTCCGGTCGAGGGCGTCGGCCAGCTCGCGCACGATGGCGTCGCGACGGTCGGGGACCCGCACCGCGCGCCGCACCTCGACGCCCCGGTCCGCGAAGGTGGCGGCGAGCCAGGCGCCGTTCGTGTCCACGATCTCGCCGAGCAGGAGCTCGGTGCCGACCGCCACGATCTCGGCGGTGCGGACGCGCGGGTCGGCATCGGACGCGGTCGGCTGCATGGGGCATCGTACCCGCCGCGACGCCGGGGACGACTCGGGCGGAGCCGCCGCGCACATGCCGTCCGGCCACCGAGAGGACGGGACGGCCGGTGCTACCATGCCCCATGACGTCGCACCCTCCGGAACCGCCGAGCGTCACGACCGTCGGCGAGCTGCGCACCGGTCCGTGGGCGGCGCACGCCGGCCGCTCGGTCCGGGACGAACTCCGCACCAACCTGGTCGCCCGCCTGCGGCGCGGCGACGACCCGTTCCCCGGCGTGATCGGGTACGAACGGACGGTCGTGCCGCGCATGAGCACCGCGCTCCTGGCGGGCCACGCGCTGATCCTGCTCGGGCTCCGGGGCCAGGCGAAGACCCGGCTGCTGCGGGCGATGACGGACCTGCTCGACCCGTGGATCCCGGTCCTGCGCGACGCCGAGCTTCCCGACGACCCGCTGGCGCCCGTCACGCTCGAGGCGCGCACCCTGCTCAAGGAGCAGGGCGACGAGGCGGCGGTGTCCTGGCTTCCGCGCGAGCGCCGCTACGTCGAGAAACTCGCGACCCCCGACGTGACCGTGGCCGACCTCATCGGCGACGTCGATCCGATCAAGGCGTCGCGCCTCGGCACCCGGCTCGGCGATCCGCGCAGCGTGCACTACGGTCTGCTGCCGCGCGCGAACCGCGGGATCTTCGCCGTGAACGAACTGCCCGACCTCTCCGGCAAGGTGCAGGTCGCCCTCTTCAACGTGCTGCAGGAGGGCGACGTGCAGATCAAGGGCTACCCGGTGCGATTGCCGCTCGACGTGATGCTCGCCTTCAGCGCGAACCCCGAGGACTACACGGCGCGCGGCAAGATCGTCACGCCGCTCAAGGACCGGATCGGCAGCGAGATCCGGACGCACTACCCTGGCGACCTCCGTGCCGCGGTCCGCATCACCGCGCAGGAGGCACGGGTGCGTCCCTCCCTGCCGGTCCGGACGGCCGACTGGCTGGCCGAGGCGACGGAACAGGTCGCCTTCGTCGCGCGCGAGGACCCCCGGGTCGACCGGCACTCCGGCGTGTCGCAACGGCTCGCGATCGCCCTGCGCGAAGCGGTGGTCGCCGAGGCGGAACGACGCGCCCTGCTCGCCGGCCGCCCGGTCGCCTACGCCGGCGTGCACGACCTCCAGGCCGTCCTGCCCGCCGTGACCGGCAAGCTCGAGCTCGAGTACGAGGGGGAGCTGAAGGGCGCCGAGACCGTCGCCCGCGAGATCGTGCGCGACGCGATCGGCCGGGCGTTCGCCGAACGATCGGGCGGCCTGCCGGTCGACGCGGTGGTCGCCTGGTTCGACGAGGACCGCGTCCTGCGCATCGATCCGGACGCCGATCCGGCGACGGCGCTGCAGGAGATGGCGCAGGTGCCGTCGCTGCTCGACGTGGCGGCGGGGGTCCTCGCCGGCGAGGACGAGACGGACGACGCCGACGAGGCGCGCGTCGCGGCGGCCGTCTTCGCGCTCGAGGGCCTGCACGCCGCGAAGCGGATCGGGCGCAGCGAGGAGCTCGGCTACGTCGCCGCCGCCCCGTCCGAGGAGGCGGTCCTCGGCGGCCGCCGCTGGAACTGACCGTGGCCACCGTCCGCTGGTCGAAGTACGAAGCGACGCTCGACGATCTCGACGGTGCCGACCTGATGCGGATGCTGCACGACCGGTTGGTCGCCTCCGGGTTCGACGACGACCCGTTCGCGCCCGATCCCGACGCCGGCCGGACGATGCAGGACCTCTACGAGATGCTCGCCGAGGCCCTGTTCCGGGAGGGCCTGCTGCCCGATTCCGC
>SLSQ01000304.1 GCA_007130355.1 Trueperaceae bacterium | reverse complement strand
CGTTGGCGACGGTCGCGCGGGCGGCCTCGGTCCCTTCGTCGAGCGCCGCTTCGGCCAACCGCCGCACGGCGGCCTCGCCGACCTGACGGTTGGTAGCGCCTTCGAGCTCCTGCGGGTCGAAGAACTGGAACAGGCCGACGACCGGTTGGACCGGCTCGCCGGGGTTCTGCTGGGCTTGGAGCGGCCAGTTCGCGAGACGCGAACCGTCGTTCAGACCGGCCGGCATCAGGGTCCGGGACAGCTCCGCCTCGACCACGCGCACGCCCGGATCGGAGAGGATGCGGCGGACGGGCCCGTGCAACTCGGCGTCGATCCGCTCGGCGAGGAGCGCCTCGAGCCCGACCTCGAGGACCGTCTCCGACCAGACGCCGGCGATGCGCCCCACGGCGTCCGCCACCTCGAAGTCGCCGAGTTCGGTGGGGTCGACGAACACGCCGCTGCCGGAAAGGACCTCGACCGGCGTGCCGGGTTCGATCCCGCTGGCCGTGCGGACCTGCAGCGCGACCTCGCCGGCCCCGTCCTCGGCGCCGGGCAGCAGCGTGACGCGCAGCGCCTCGCGCACGGTCGCCGGACCGGTCTCCGGTTCGGCCAGGCGCGCCCAGGTCAGCGAACCCGCCAGCGTCAGCGTCGCGACGCAAGCGAGCACGCCGGCGATCCACACGAGATCTCGGTGCCAGGCGGGCGGCCGGGTCGGTCCTGCGAACATCGGGGTCCTCCTGCGGGCGGGAGCCGGAGCGGTACGGGCCGGACGGTACCATGCGCCCATGTCGCTGGTCCTCGTCCCCCTGGTCGGTCCGTTCCACCTGCGCTTCCCGCGCTACGACGTGGTGACCGTGCGCGAGACGGTCGCACGCGTCCGGCCGGCCGCCCTCGCGACCACCGCCCTGCACGAAGCCTCCGAGCTCGACGACCCGGCCTGGCAGGAGCTCGAGGAGCCGGCGCTCACGATGGAGCTGGCGCCGTGGGCGCGGCGGGCCGGAGTCGCGATCGCCCCGTGCGGCGTCCCCTCCCCCGATCCGGAGGCGGCCGCGTCCTTCGACCGGATCGTCGGCGAGTCGGGGCCGGGCCGGGAGGCGCTCCGCACGATCGAGGAGCGACGCGAGGAGCTGCGCGACCTCCTCTCCGGCGCGCTCGACCTCGCCGGCGTGCTCGGCCCGCTCGAGGAGGCGGTGGCGGCGTACCAGCGGGAGCGGCGCGACGCCTTCGGTCCCGGTCCGGGCACCGACTGGATCGAGGAACGCGGCGAGGCGATGGCCCGCCGCTTGGCGGAGGTCGTGGCGCGCCACGCCCCCGCGCCGGTGGTGGCCGCCCTCCCCATCGACCACCTCCCCCAGGTCCGCCGCCGCCTCGCCGAGCACGGCGACCTCCGCCCGGTCGATCCGGAACCGGCCCCGCCGAGCGCCGAGGCGCGCGCCCGGGCGCTGCGCGACGTGGCGCTCTCCGGCCGCTACGACGACCCGGGCGCGGTGCTCCGGAACCTGCGCGAGCAGGAGGGGCCGGAAGCGCGCTGGATCGAGGCGGAGGTGCTCCTGCGCCACGGCCATCCGGCCGAGGCGCTCGGGGTCCTGCGCGAAGCGTCGCGCAGCGACTTCACGCACCCGCCGCAACTGCCGGGCTGGCTGCTGGCCCGGCTCGGTCAGCTCTACGATCTCGACGGCCGTCGCGACGACGCGCGGCGCGCCTACCGCGGTGCGCTCGCGCTCTCGTGGGCGCCGCGCGCCGCCCGCGAGGCGGCGCAGGCGGGGCTCGAACGGCCGTTCCGACCGCCCGACCCGGACGGCGGGGCCGAGCACGACCGTGACGTCTGAGATCGCGCCGCCGGTCGCAGCGCCGGATCGACTCCCGCGGTACGCCTCCGACCTTCCGTACGGCTGGGTGCTGGGCCACTTCGCCGTCCGGGACCTGCTGCGCTTCGCGCCGGAGACGGTCCTCGACCTGCGCCTGCACCGCGACCTCGCGCCCGACCGGGCGGCCGACCTCCGCGCCCTGGCCGACCGTGCCGGCGTCCCGGTCCGCCGTGACGACGCGCAGATCGAGGCGAAGCGCTCGAAGGGCACCGCCCGGTCGCTGGCGACGTTCGCGAAGCGGTGGCGGCCGCTCGGTCCCGACCGCGACCACCTGGTCCTGGTGGCGCCGACCGATGCCGGCAACCTCGGGACGACGCTGCGGACCGCGCTCGGACTCGGCGTGCGGGACGTGGCGATCGTCGGACCCGCGGACCCGTGGTCGCCGCACGCCACGCGCGCCTCGCTCGGCGCCGCCTTCGCCCTCCGGCTGCAGGCGCACCCCGACCTGGGGGCGTACCTGGCCACGGTGCCGGGCCGAACGCCGTGGTTGCTGACCGGCGACGGCGGGACGGCGCTGGCCGAGGTCCCTCCTGCGGACGGTCCGCGGACGATCGTGGCCGGCCCGGAGTGGCCCGGCCTCGCTCCCGCCGAGCGGGCGCTGGGACGGTCGGTCCGCATCCCGATGCGGCCGGAGGTCGAGTCGCTCAACGTCTCGGTCGCGGTCGGGATCGCCCTCCACGCCCTCGCCCGCGGACCGGACGCCGCGTGAACGATCGCGCCGCGCGCGACCGGGTCGGGCGCGACCGCCCCGTGCCGGTCCCGCCCCGCGCGGTCCGCATCGCCTACGGCCTCTCCGACGTCGGGGCCTCGACCGCCTTCGTCGCGGTGAACACCTGGCTCCTGTACATGCTCGTGAACGCGGCCGGGGTCCCGCCCGCCTGGGCGGCGGCGGCGTTCCTCGTCGGACGCGGCCTCGACGCCGTGCTCGACCCCCTCTTCGGCGTGCTCGGCGACCGTTGGGCGGCGCGCGTCGGCCGCCTACCGTTCGTCCGCTTCGGCGCGCTCCCGCTCGGTCTCGCGCTCGCCGCGCTCTTCGCCGTGCCGCCCCGCGCCGACGAGGGGACCGTCTGGATCGCGATCGCCCTCTTCGCGACGCTGTCCGTCGCGTACACGGTCGTGCAGGTCCCGGTCCTCTCGCTGACGCCGGAGCTCGCCCCCGGCTATCAGGACCGGACCGAGCTCGGGGCCTGGCGTTCGGCGTTCGGAACGGTGGCCTCGCTGGTGGCGACGGCGCTCCCGCCGGTGCTCGTCCTCGCGGGGGAGGGGGGCGGTGCGCTGACCGAGGCGGGCCCGGCCGGCTGGACGGTCGCCGGCGTGGTGCTGGGCGCGATCGTGGCCGGCGCCTACCTGGTCACCGGCTTCCGGGTGCCGGAGCCGGTGCGACCCGACGCGCCGCCCCGACGGGAGGCGGCGACGCGGGCGATCCGAGAGGCGTGGGCCTCGCCCGGCATGCGGTCGGTGACCGTGGCGTTCGGCCTGATCACGGTCGGCCTGATGACGACCTCGTCGTTGCTGCCGTTCGTGCTCGAGTCGGCGCTGCTGCTGCCGGCCGCCTGGCAGACGCCGCTG
>SLSQ01000063.1 GCA_007130355.1 Trueperaceae bacterium | reverse complement strand
TGGTCGACGTTCGACATCGAAGGGCCGCGCGTCCTGAAACTGGGTGAGGCGGTCGCGGTGCTCGCCTACCGGGTCACCGCGCGACGCGAAGGGTCGACCGCGTACGCGGCGCTGATCAGCAGCACGTACCACCTCGAGGACGGTACGTGGCGTTTGGCTCTCCACCAGCACACACCGATCTGAGGTCGCCCCACGCCATGGACGAGCGAACCCTGTTCACGAGCTTCTGGACCCGCGAGTCGGAGACGACCCGGTGCGTGCTGGCGCGCGTGCCCGAGGGATCGACCTATCGCCCCGACCCGAGGTCGCGTACGGCTCAGGAGATCGCGTGTCAGATCGTGTGCGAGGAACGGATGATCATCGAAGCGCTCGAGACGGGGCGGTTCGGATCGGCGCCCGAACAGCGACCGGCGACGATGCGGGACGTCCTTGCCGCCTACGACGCGCAGAGCGCGGGCATGGGCGGCCGCTGGCGCCCGTTGCCGGACGCGCGCTGGGCAAGCACGATCGACGTCGGCGGACGCGAGCGTCCCGCAGCGGCCATGGCGTGGAGCTTCCTGTTCGACATCGTGCACCACCGCGGTCAGCTCACCACCTACCTGCGCCCGATGGGATCGACGGTGCCGCAAGTGTACGGACCGAGCGCGGACGAGCCGTGACGGGCGCGGCCGACCGGTCGGTGCCGTCGCGGAGGAAGCTGATCGCGATCGAGTTCGTCGCGCTCGACGGGGTCGTGCAGGCGCCGGGCCGGCACGACGAAGACGCCAGCGGCGGCTTCACGCACGGGGGCTGGATCCGCCCCTACTCGGACCCCGAGTTGGCGTCGCTCATTCACGATCAGATGAACCTGCCGTTCGAACTGTTGTCGGGGCGCAGGACGTTCGAAATCTGGGCACCGTACTGGCCGCACCACGCCGCGACGGACCCGATCTCCACCTGTACGGAAGCGCGAATCTCCTGCAGACGCTCTTCCGGCGCGATCTGGTCGACGCGTTGTGGCTGAAGATCTACCCGGTCACGCTCGGCCGCGGGAAGCGCCTGTTCGCCGGAGGCACGATCCCGGCGGCGTTCGAACGGACCGAGTGCACCGTCACCCCGAGCGGCGTCGTCGCCGCGAACTACGCGCGCGCCGGCGGGTCCAGGTGATGCTTCCGGCCGAACCTGCGCACGCAAGCCGAAGGACGCCCCCGACACCCCACGACCCGACGCGGCCGAACCGCGCTCGGACGACACGGAGGAGACCCCATGATCCGACGCATCGCCGCACTCGCCATCGCCCTGTTGAGCACCGCCGCCCTCGCACAAGCCGATCCGCTCGGCGTCTGGCGCGGCGTGATCGGGCCCGATGTGATCGACCTGGAGATCCGCGTCACGATCGCCGCAGGCGAGGCCGAACCCGGCTACGCGGGCACGATCGACATTCCGGCCCAAGGCCTGATCGGTCACCCGCTCGCGGACGTCGTGGTCGAGGGCGACGCCCTTTCGTTCGCGCTGCCCGGCATCCCCGGGGACCCGATGTTCGACGGGGTGATCGACGGCGACGAGGTCACGGGAACGTTCGTCCAAGGCGGCCAGCCGATCGCCTTCACCCTCGAGCGTGACGCGGAGGGCGCCGCCCTGCGGCCTCAAGAGCCGGTGCCGCCGTTCCCGTACGACGAGGAACAGGTCGAGTTCGCCAGTGGCGACGTGACGCTCGCCGGCACCCTCACCCTGCCGCCCGGGGACGAGAGCGTGCCCGGCCTGCTGCTCATCTCCGGTAGCGGGGCGCAGGACCGCAACCAGGAGATCGTCGGCCACAAGCCGTTCCTGGTGATCGCCGATCACCTGACCCGGGCCGGCTACGCGGTGCTTCGCGTCGACGACCGCGGCGTCGGGGGAAGCACCGGCTCCGACGCGGAGGCGAGCTTCGACGACCTCGTCGGCGACGGCCTCGCGGGCGTCGAGCTCCTGCGCGCGCATCCGCGCGTCGACGCCGCTCGCGTCGGCCTGCTCGGACACAGCCAGGGCGGCTACCTGGCGCCCGCCGTCGCGGTCGCGTCGGACGGCGGCGTGGCGTTCACGATCCTCGTGGCCGGCCCCGCCGTCGACGGCTTCGAGGTCCTGGTAGCGCAGAACGAGCGCATCATCGAGCAAGCGATGCGCGCTGCCGACCCGACCGTCGACGACGAGGACGTCGCCGCCGCGGTCGCCGGCCAGATCGGCTTCCTGGAAGCGCTGTTCCCGCTTCTGCAGGCCGAGGACTACGACGGCGCCCGCGCCCTCGTTCGCGAGCGCGTCGAGACCGAACTGGCCACCCTTCCGGTCGAGGAGCGACCCGACGACGCTACGGTCGCCGAGATCATCGCCGCGAACCAAATGGGCATGTCTCCGGTGTTTCGGGCGTTCCTGGTGTTCGACCCGCAGCCGTACCTGCGCCAGCTCACCGTTCCGACGCTCGCGCTGTTCGGGGAGCTCGACGCCCAGGTGATCCCCGAACAGAGCGAGGGACCGATGCGCGACGCTCTGACCGCCGCCGGGAACACCGACGCGACCGTGATCACCGTGCCGGGCGTGAACCACCTGATGCAGCCGGCGACCACCGGCGGCGTGGACGAGTACGGCACGATCGACACGACCATCGACCCCGGCGTGCTCGATCGGATCACGCAGTGGCTGCAGGAACGGTTCCCGAGCCGCTGACGATGCGCACGGGACGGTCGGGCCGTGGGACGGCGCCCACGTTCCGGTGCGCGCGGAAGGTCTGACGATGGGCGAGCACTGGGCGATCCGCGCCGCAGCGTTCGAGCCGAGGGTGGCGCAGGCCACCTCGGCGAGCGGCGGCACCGAACCGGTCGACGCGGTGCGGAGGCTGCTCGGCATGGGGCCGGCCACGTCGCTGGGTGGTTTCTGCGGCGCGGGTTGGGGGCGGCCGCGCCCTAGCGTGATCGAACGGTGCGTGGAGCGTTACGATCGATCTCGATGGAGCGCACCACGATCGCCCCCGTCGACGACGACGTCATCCACGTCACCGTGGCGCTCGGACTCCCGCCCGATGCGGCGTTCGAGCACTTCACGTCGAACGACCTGCTGGAGCGCTGGCTCACCGTCGCCGCCAACGTCGAGGACCGCGTCGGCGGGCCGTACGAGCTGTACTGGCGGCCCGACGATCGCGAGAACGACAGCACGATCGGCTGCCGCGTCACGGCGATCGCGCCCGGCCGGATGCTGGCGTTCCAGTGGCGCAGCCCGCAGCGGTTCAAGGAGCTCGCGAACGCGGCGGACCCGTTGACTCACGTGGTCGTCTCGGTCGTGGCCCACACGCGGGTCTCCCGGGAACGTCCGCTCGAAGTGGGCACGAAGGCGAACCGCCTCGCGTTTCGCGTCGCCGCGTAGATGCCTGCTCCGCTCCGACCGCTCGCGCATACGCTGATCGTGGGCGGAACCGGCATGCTCGCGGGCGC